>NZ_WJIE01000036.1 GCF_009649845.1 Polyangium spumosum | reverse complement strand
CGACACAGGGATCCACTCCGTCGGCTGGGCGAGCCGCGTGCAGTGGATCATGCCTGATGGCGCTTGTCGATCCCCCTCGCGCAAGTACTCGAAATGAACGGGAAAGTGGAACTGATCGGCGCTCTAGGCTCGGTGCTCGTGTCAGGCATGCCAGGTTGTGTCTCGGGCTTCATGCCGGTAGGCATGGAGGCGATTGCTGCGCAATGGGTCAGCAATGAGCCCGGCATGTGCGCAGCCATGGGGGGCGAACCCATCGGAGAGATGCACCCCATCAATCCTTCGGTTTATTGCTGTCAGCCGTTGCCCACTGAATGACGCGCGGTCGCGAGGGCTGCGCCGTCGAGCACGACCGCGCCGAGCGCCCCGTGGGCTGCGCCGTGCGTCGCGCCGAGCTTCACGAGGGTTGCGCCGTCGAGCACGACCGCGCCGAGCTTCACGAGGGCTGCGCCGAACATCGAGAGCGTCCCGAGGGCTGCGCCGTCGAGCACGACCGCGCCGAACGCGCGCCGAGCGCCCCGTGGGCTGCGCCGTGCGTCGCGCCGAGCTTCACGAGGGCTGCGCCGTCGAGCACGACCGCGCCGAGCTTCACGAGGGCTGCGCCGAACATCGAGAGCGTCCCGAGGGCTGCGCCCGTCGAGCACGACCGCGCCGAGCGCGCGCCGAACGTCAAGAGCACCCCGAGGGCTGCGCCGAGCGCCCCGCAAGGCTTCCGCCCGTGACCGGCGGGACCATGCAAATCCTGTTTAAGATCGCGCCGTTAGTCCTCGCTCTGGCCTCAGAAACGGTACACAAACAGATTTCGCTTGCCGCCTCCGCTCCCGCCCCCGCCTCCGCTCCCGCCGCCGCTCCCGCCCCCGCCTCCGCTCCCACCTCCGCTCCCGCCGCTGCCGCCCATTCCGCCGCTGCCACCAGCGCCGCCCATTCCGCCGGCGCCGTTCATGCACATCCCGCTCTGGCAAACCCCCATCTCGCAGGGCGTGCCGTCCGCGACGAACCCATCCGCCGGGCAGTCGTTCGTGGCGCCGTCACATACCTCCGCCATGTCGCATACGCTGGATGAATCGCGGCACACCGTGCCTGCCACGATCGGCGCGCACGTCCCGTTCTCGGCCGCGCCCGCCGATACGCTGCACGCCTGGCAATCGCCGGTCGCGCCGCCGCCACACGCCGCGTCGCAGCAGACGCCGTCCACGCAGAACCCGCTCGCGCATTCCGCGCCGCTCGCGCAGGCGCTCCCCAGGCTCGCCGTCAGGAGGAACGCGTGGGCCGAGCCGGAGTTCGAACCCTTGTCGTCGTCCCCAGGCGCCCCCAGGAGCGCCGTGTTCCCCGCGAGCGCGACCGAATATCCGAAGTGGTCCTCCGCCGCCGGGTCGCCCGCCATGAGCTTGGCCTGCTGGGTCCACAGACCGCCGCTGCGCGCGAAGACGAAGGCCGCGCCCGCGTTCGTGCCCTTCTCGTCGTCCGGATAGGCCCCCACGAGCGCCTTGTCGCCCGAGAGCGCGACCGAAATGCCAAAGTGGTCGAGCTCCGTCATCGGCTCGTCCGAAAGGAGCTTGGCCTCCTGGGTCCACGTCCCGCCATTACGCACGAAGACGTAGGCCGAGCCGGAGTGCGAGCCCTGATCGTCGTCCCCGTACGCCCCCACGAGCGCCGTGTCCCCGGAGAGCGCGACCGCATAACCAAAATAGTCTTGCGACGCCCCGTCGCTCGCCACGAGCTTGGCCTCCTGGGTCCACGTGGCGCCGTCATGCACGAAGACGTAGGCCGAGCCCCGGCCGCCGTCCCAGGACGCCCCCACGAGCGCCGTGTCCCCCGAGAGCGCGACGGCGTCGCCGAAGTTGTCGGACGCCGCCCCGTCGCTCGCCAGGAGCTTGGCCTGCTGGGTCCACGTGGCGCCCTCGCGCACGAAGACATACGCCGAGCCCGCGTTCGTTCCCATGTCGTCGTCCGCCCTCGCGCCGACGAGCGCCATGTCCCCCGTGAGGGCGACCGAGTCGCCGAACGTGTCGTCCGCCGCCCCGTCGCTCGGCAGGAGCTTGGCCTGCTGGGTCCACGTGGCGCCCTCACGGACGAAGATGTAAGCCGAGCCCGAGCTCGCGCCCTGATCGTCGTCCCCGAGGGCCCCCACGATCGCCGTGTCCCCCGAGAGCGCGACCGTCGCGCCGAAGAGGTCGAGCGCCGCCCCGTCGCTCGCAAGGAGCTTGGCCTGCTGGGTCCACGTGGCGCCCTCCCGCACGAAGACGTAGGCCGAGCCGGCGGACTGGCCCTTGTCGCCATCCCACTCCGCGCCGATGATCGCCGTGTCGCCCGAGATCGCGATCGATGCACCAAAATGGTCGTTCGCCGCTCCGTCGCTCGCCAGGAGCTTGGCCTGCAAGACCCCCGAGAGCGAACCCATCTCCATCGGCGCCACTCCCACGTCGCCCTCGAGCGCGGGCGCCTCGCCGCCATGACAAGCGGCGAGCACGGCAATCAGGGCCGGGCCGAAGCCGCGGCGCAGCCACGGCACGAAGCTTCTTCGTACGTCAAACATGGTAAGCTCTCCTCGAACCTCGAAATGAATTCACTTGCACTGGCCGTCCTTCTCCGGCTGCCGCTGGCAATCGGAGGGATCCGGCGGGTGCTCTTTCATGCAGCGCTCGCCGCAGCCCGAGCCCCCGCCCATCATGCAGCGCGTGAGGCACGCGGCGGACTCGCCGGCGCACTTGTTGACGGCTGCGGCCGAGGGGCACTGGTAGTATGCGCGGTTGATGCAGCAATGCGCCGAGGCGCTGCTCTGCGCGGTCGCCGTCGTATTGCTCTGGCCGGACTCCGTGGTCTTGATGCCCCCGAGGACGTCCGAGGCCGTGCCGAGCAGGCCGCCGATCCCGCCCCCGCTCTCGCTCCCGCGCGCCTTCGCCTCGGCGGCCCGGCGCTCCTCTTCGCGGCGCTCCGCCTCCTCCTCGACCCGCTCCCGCTCCGCCGCGGCCCGCTCGCGTTGCCCGGCGTCCGCGCTCGCCTCGGCCCAGATGGCCTGCCCGAGGGTGGTCGCCTCGTCCGTGAGCGCCTTTTGCTTGTCCGCGGGCATCTTCTTGCCGTCGAGAAGGTCGACGGCCATCACGACCCGGTCCGCGGTCGCCTTGAAATGGACCCAGACCTCGGGGTTCGGCTGGAACTTGCAGTACTCGCGCTCCTTGCAGATGGCGCGATAGCCGCGCTTCTGAATGGCGGCGTCGAGCGACGCGACCGTGGTCCGCCCGTCACCCGCGTAGGCGAGGGGCGTCGTCTGCCGCACGTGGTTGCAAGCCGCGAGCGTGAGGGAGAGGGCGAGCAGGAGGGAGAAGGCTCTGGTGTTCACATCCGGGGGATGCTCGGCGCGCCCCGGTGTCGCATTTTTTTTTCGACCCGCGGCCTACGCCTGCGATCGCAGGGTGATCTCCAGCCGGCTCTGCAGGAGGCGCAGGATGTCGTCGACCTCGCCGCCCTCGACCCGCAAGCGCTCGCGCATGCGCTGCCGCGTGCCGGAGGCGAGGCGGTCGCGCGCCTGGGCGAGCCAGCGGGCCGCCGTGGCGCGGTGGACGTCGTGCAGCGCGCCGAGCTCGTCGATGCCGAGGCCCTGCCGGTAGTGCTGGCGCAGGAGGTTGCGGTCGCGCGGGGAGAGCGCGGCCAGCGCCTCCCGGAAGGCGCCCTGGAAGGCCTCGTGGTGACGTCGCTCGATCAAGGCGAGCTCGGGATCCCCGGAGGACGGGTCGAGCTCGGCGAGCTCGAGCTCGTGGTGGACGCGCTCTTCACGCTTCTGCCTGCGCAGGAGGCCAAGCGCCTCGCGGACGGCGACAACACGAAGCCAGCCGCGCAGATCCCCCCGGCCCGTGTATTCGGCGATTCGAGGGAGCGCGTCCCCCTCGCCGACGAGGATTCGATGCCGGATGCGGTCCCGGAGGTCCTCGAGCGTGGTGCTGCCGAGGTCGATACGGGAGAGCGCCGCCGTGACGTCACGCAGCAGGGCCTTGTCGAAGAGCGTGAGGGCCGCCGCGTCGCCGCGGGCACAAGCGCAGGCGAGGTAGAGGTCCACGCACGTGCTCGACGTGAGGGCGCGATGTAATGGCACGTCCGCGCCGATCCGGGCGGCGAGGTAGGGAATGAATACGTCGGGCTCGAGGTGCACGCCGGCCCAGGCCGCGCGCGCCGCGGCGAGCAGGGAGGCGAGCAGGGCCTCGAGCTCGGCCGGGCCCAGGTCGAGCGAATCCGCGGGCGCCTCCGGCCGCGCGGCGCGCCACGCGGTCGAGAAGCAGCGCGCCAGGGCCGATCCGTCTCCCATGCGCGGGCATGGTAGCATCGCGGGCGTCGATCCTGCTAATCTGCCGGGGCTTTCGCATGGATTGCCCGGGTGAGAACACGCTGAACGCGCTGCTCGGCGGCCACCTCGCCCCCGAGGCGGCCGCGCAGACCGAGCACCACGTGGAGCAATGCCCCGCGTGCCAGGAGGTGCTCGCCGCGGTGGGGCCGTCCCGAGGCCCGAGCGGGGAGGGCAGCGCGACGTGGAAGGATACACGAACGCCACGCGCCGAGGCGGCGCTCGCGCCCGGGAGCGCCGTCCACCGCTACGTCGTGCTGTCGCGGGTGGGCGCCGGCGGTATGGGCGTGGTGTATGCCGCCTACGATCCGGAGCTGAACCGGCGGGTCGCATTGAAGGTGCTGCGCGCCGAGGGGCACGGGGAGGGCAGCGAAGAGGCCCGCGCGCGGCTGCTGTCGGAGGCGCAGACGCTGGCGCGGCTCGCGCACCCGAACGTGGTGGCGATCCACGACGTGGGGGTGACGGGCGGAGACGTCTTCCTCGTGATGGAGTTCGTCGAGGGGCCGACGCTCGCCGCGTGGCTCGCGGAGCGCCGCCGGCCGTGGCAGGAGGTCTTGCCGGTGTTCTTGCAGGCGGGCCGGGGGCTCGCCGCCG
The DNA here is from genome assembly GCF_009649845.1 of Polyangium spumosum. Classification (NCBI taxonomy): domain Bacteria; kingdom Pseudomonadati; phylum Myxococcota; order Polyangiales; family Polyangiaceae; genus Polyangium; species Polyangium spumosum. The sequence continues at coordinate 20,412 of NZ_WJIE01000036.1, read as the reverse complement.
CGCACGAGGTGGGGATCGTGCACCGGGACTTCAAGCCCGCGAACGTGGTGGTGGGGCGCGACGGCCGGGTGCGGGTGCTCGATTTTGGCCTCGCGCGGGACGGGCGCGCCCCCGGCGCCGCGCCCGCGCACGCAGAGGAATCGACGGCCCATAGCGTCGTCGCCGGCACGCCCGCGTACATGGCGCCCGAGCAACACCGGGGCAGGCGCGCAGGCCCGCGCGCGGACCAATTCAGCTTTTGCGTCGCCCTGCACGAGGCGCTCCACGGGGCGCGCCCCTTCCGCGGCGAGACGCGGAGCGAGATCCTCGACGCGATCGAGCGAGGAGACGTGCACGCCCCACGCGCGGCCGAGGTCCCCGCCTGGCTCGACGCGGCCCTGCGGCGCGGGCTCTCCGCGAAGCCGGAGGCGCGGCACCCCTCGCTCGTGGAGCTGCTCGCCCTCCTCGAGCGGGATCGGCGCGTGTTGCGGCGGCGAATCGGGATGGTCGTCGTCCCCCTGCTGGCGGCGGCGCTCGCGGGCGGGGTCGTGCACGCGTCGATGGGCCCTGCGGCGGAGGCGCCCTGCCGCGGGGCGTCGAGGCGGCTCGAGGGCGTGTGGGACGCTTCGAGGCGCGCCGCCGTCCACGAGGCGTTTGTCGCGACCGGGCTGCCCTACGCGGCGGGCGCCTTCGACCATGCGGCGGCCGAGCTCGATCGGCGCGCGACGTCCTGGGAGGAGGCACATACGCAGGCCTGCGAGGCGACCCGGGTGCGCGGCGAGCAGACGGAGGAGCAGCTCGGCCGGCGTATGGTGTGCCTGGAGCGGCGGCTCGGGGATCTCGGCGCGCTCACGCAGGCGCTCTCGCAGGCGGATGTCGCCGTGGTCGACAGGAGCGCGCAGGCCGTCGCCGAGCTCGCGCCCGTGAGCGATTGCGCGGACCTCGTCTCGCTCTCCGCGATGGATCCGCGCCCGGAGGATCCGGCCGCGCAGGAAGAAATCGACCGGATCGCGGCGGAGCTCTCCCGCGCGCGGGCGGAGCTCGCGGTGGGGCGTTACGAGGCCGGGCTCGCGCGGGTCGATCCGCTCGTCGGGCGCGCGGCCGCGGCGCGGTATGGGCCGATCGAGGCGGAGGCGCTCTACCTGCGGGCGCGTATTCGTGATCTGCTCGGCAAAGATCACGAGGCCGAGGCGGATTATCACGCCGCCGCGCGCGCGGCGATATCGAGCCACCACGACGAGATCGTGGCGAGCGCCTGGGTCGATCGGTTCGGCATCGTCGCGTTTGATACGCGCCGCGCCGACGAGGCCGCGGAGGCCCTCTCGTATGCGCGGGCGGCGCTCCGCAGGCGCGGGGCCAATCCGGAGCTCTTCGCGCGGCTCTCGGTGCGGATCTGCTCACGAGGGAACGTGCTCGCCGACGCGCCGCACATCGAGGCGGATTGCCGGCGGGCCGTCGAGGAGGTCGAGCGCGTCGCGCCGCACGATCCCGAGCTGCTCGCGGCCGCGCTGCAAGGGCTCTCGCGCGCGCTGCGCAACCAGGGGAAGCTCGAAGGCGCGAGGGCGCCCGTCGATCGGGCGATCGCCGTCCTGTCGAGGACGCTGGGCAAGGACCACCCCTCCACGCTGCGCGCGCGCCGGGCGCTCGTCGCCGTCCACCAGGAGGCCGGCGCGCTGAAGGAGGCCGAGGCCGAGAGCCGAGCCATCCTCGAGGACAGCACGCGGCACCTGCCGGCCGACCACCCGGTGCGCGTGTTGGCGCTCTTCGATCTCGGCCGGATCCTCACGATCCGGGGCGACCACGCCGCGGCGCTGCCGCTCTTCGAGCAGGCCTTCGAGGGGGAGCGCGCGCGAGGCGGCGAGGACTCCGAGCAAGCCGCCACGTGCCTCGAAGCCATGGGGCGCGCCCTGCACATGCTGGGGCGCAAGGAGGAGGCGGAGCGGCATTATCGCCGCGCGCTCGCGATACGTGAAAAGGCGCTCGGCGCCGAGCACGTGTCCGTCGCCGGCTCGCTCGTGTATCTCGGCGTCTTGCGGGACGACGAGGGGGCCTACGAGGAGGCGGAGGCCCATTATCGCCGCGCGCTCGTGATCCGCGAGGAGGCGCTCGGGCCGGATCATCCGCTCGTCGCGAGCACGCTCGATCTGCTCGGCAGGACGTACGGCAAGCTCGGCCGCCTGGACGCAGCGCAGCCGCTCGTCGAGCGCTCGCTCGCCATCAACGAGGCGCGGCTCGGCGAGGAGCACCCGTCCATTGCCGACGCGCTCGTCCCGCTCGCGGACATCCACCTCGAGCGAAAGGCGCCGAAGAAGGCCATCCCGCTGCTCGAGCGCGCGATCACGCTGTACCTGCGTCAGCCGGGGGATCCGGCGATGCTCGCGGACGCGCGGTTCTTGCTGGCGCAGGCGCTCGTGGCGGCCGGGGAGGACCCTCCACGCGTGGCCTCGCTCGTGGACGAGGCACGCGCGGGGTATGTGGCGGCGGGGCCGAGGGCGGCGGCGGCCGTGGCGGACGTGGATGCGTGGCTGTCGCGGATCAGGCGGTGATCGGCGGGAGCGAAATCAGAGGAGCGCCGCGACGTCGTCGCAGCCCCAGTCCTCGACCTCGACGCAGTTCTCGAGCTTCCCGGGGCCCCAGGGCGACCACCGGCACGTCATGTCGTCCATGGCCGCGCAGCCTGCCGCGACGTCGTCGCCGAGGACGACGTCGCAGATCTGATGCGCCGAGGAGGGCTCCCAGGGGATCGGCTCGGGGGGGCAGCTCCCGATCTCGCACGCCCGATGGCGCGATTGCACGAGGGCCTTGCCGTCACCCTGCAGGACGATGAGCCGCTCGGTCTGGGTGAAGTTGGGCCCCGGCACCTCGAGGGCGCTGAGCGCGCCGGGCGCGCTCGAAACGATGAGCTTCGCGGCGCAGACGAGGGCCTGCTCGGGCTCCGGGGAGAGGTGAATGCTCATCTGCGGGCAGTCGGTCGTCACGCCACACGCAAAAAGGTCGGTATGCACCTGGCCGCCACCGCCGGCGCCGCCGGCGCCGCCGGAGCCGCCGGAGCCACCGAAGCCGCCGGCCGAAGAGGTTGCGGAAGACGAGGCGCCGCCGCTGCCGGTCGCGTCCCCGTTGCCGCCGCCTTCGCCGGAGCAGGCGGCGAAGGGGAGGGCGAGGGCGAGGGCGAGGGCGACGAAAGAAAGCGTGTTCTGGTTCGAGTTCATACGGATGGTCCGACCGTAAACCATCTCGCGCTCGCGGGGACAGCGTCGCGCGGCCGGGAGCAAATCTCCGGCGTCGGCGCTCCCTTCACGGCACGAGCGCCGGCAGCCGCACCGTGAAAATGCTCCCCTTTCCCACCCCCGCGCTCTCGGCCGTCACCGCTCCGCCGTGCATCTCCACCAGCCGCTTCACCAGCGTCAGCCCGACCCCGAGCCCCCCTTGGGCACGATCGAGCGACCTGTCCCCCTGCGTGAACAGGTCGAAGACATGCGGCAGCAGCGCCGGGACGATCCCCACGCCCGTGTCCGTGATCCGTACGAGCACGTCCGCTCCGCTCTTTCCGGCCGTCACGTCGAGCGCCCCGCCCTGGGGCGTGAACTTGGCCGCGTTGTTGAGGAGGTTCGCGAAGATCTGCGTCAGCCGGGTGAGATCGCCGCGCACCTCGAGCGGCTCGGCCGGCAGGTGGACGGCGAGGCCCTGCTGCCGCCCCTCGATGTGCGGCCGTACCATTTCGATGGCCTGCGTGATCGCCGTGTTCAGGTCGATGACCTCCGGGTGCAGCGTGATTTTCCCCTGGCTCACCCGGGACACGTCGAGCAGGTCGTCGACCAGCCGCGTCAAGGTCAGGACTTGCCGCTCGATGATCGAGCAGGCGCCCTGGATCCTCGGGTCCGCGAGCGAGGCCGTCTTCACCCGCACGAGCGTCGCCGCATTGAGGATCGGCGCCAGCGGGTTGCGCAGCTCGTGGGCGAGCATGGCGAGGAACTCGTCCTTGCGCCGGTCCGCCTGCTGGAGCTCCTCGGTCCGCGCCTGAAGGCCCTCCGCCAGGGCCTTGTGCTCGCTGATGTCCTCCACGAGCCCGTCCACCACCGGGCGGCCCTCCTCCTCGCCCAGACGCTCGCTCACCCGCACGCAGACACGCGACCCGTCCGGCCGGCTCACCTCCACCTCGCGCCTCGCCCTCACCCGCCCGCCCTCGGGGTCACGCACCTCGTCGTAGAGCCCGGGCGGCGAGAGGAGGCCGTCGAGGCGCTGCGCGCGGGCCTCTTCGAGCGTGCTCCGTCCGACGATCCGCAGAAACGCCGGGTTGCACGAGAGGAGCTCTCCCTCGGGGCTTGCGCGAAAGACGCCGACGTCGAGCGCGTCCGTCAGCCTTTGCAGGTGGGTCTCGACCTGGGACAGCCGCCGCTTCGCCGTCATCCGCTCGATCGCGTGCCGGACCGCGAGCGGAAGCCTGGGCATTCGCTGGGGGCTCTTGACGACGTAATCGTCGGCCCCGGCTTTCATGGCCTCGACGGCCACCTCCTCGTTCCCGCTGCCGGTGAAGAGGACGACGGGGCAATAGGGCCAGTGGTCCTTGATGTGCTCGAGGACCTGGAGGCCGTCGGTCCATTGCATCATGTAATCGGTGACGACGGCGTCGTACCCGCCCCGGGCGAGCGCCCCGTCGAACCCGGGCCGATCGAAGACCTCATCCACGGCGGCGTCCGGGAACTCCTGCCGGAGGAACCGGATCGCCATCAACCGGTCGTCGGGGTTGTCGTCCAGGACGAGGAAACGCATCGGATCACGCGACCTCCGTGTCCGGCCTGCGGTTGAGCAGGAGCCAGTAGACGCCGAGCGCCTTCACCGCGTCGAGCAGCCCCTCGAAGCTGACGGGTTTGACCAGGTACGAGTTGCAGCCGAGGTCGTACGCCCTGCGCACGTCCGTGCTCTCCATCGACGACGTGAGCATGACGACCGGGATGCGCCGGAGCCCCGGCTGGCTCCGCAGCCATTCGAGGACCTCGAGCCCCGATCGCCGAGGGAGCTTCAGATCGAGCAGGATCAGGGCCGGCAGCGGGTGCTGCGTGCGGTCGTCGTAGGGCGGCCGCCCGGCGAGGTAGTCCACGGCCGCGTCGCCATTGTCGACGACGTGGAGCGGGTTCAAAAGGTGCGATTTCTTGAAGGCGCGGCGGATCATGAGCACGTCGGTCGAGTCGTCCTCGACCACGAGCACGCCGAGCTCGTCGGTCCTCATACGCCCTCCCTCTTCAGCAGCTCGATCCAGAAACGGCTCCCTCCGCCCGGGTTGGGCTCGACCCCGCACGATCCGCCCATCCGCTCGAGGCCTTTGCGGACGATGGCAAGGCCGATGCCGGTGCCCGGGTACACCTCCTGGCCATGGAGACGCTCGAAGACCCGGAAGATCCGCTCCTTATGCTCGGGCTCGACGCCGATGCCGTGGTCGTCGACCCGGAGGCGGACGTGATCGCCGCGGTCCTCGGCGGAGATATGCACCACGGGTGGCTCGCCTGCGCGCACGAATTTGATGGCATTGCCGAGCAGGTTCGTCACCACCTGCCCGAGCGTCGTCCGGTGGGCGATCACGCGGCCGAGCGGCCACGCCACGCTCACGTCGGCTCTTCGCTCGTCGAGCTCGGGGCGCATTTGCCCGAGAACGTCGGTCAGCACGGCGTCCAAGTCGAGCGGCTCGAGGCGAATCGCCTCGCGGGAAAGGCGGGCGTACGCGAGCAGGTCCTGGATGAGGTCGTCCATCCGGACCGCCGCGCTCACGATACGTTGCGTGTATTCGCGGGCCTCGGCGGGCAGCTCGTCCGTGTAGTCCTCGACCAGGGCGTCTGCCAGGGAATGCATGTTGCGCACGGGGGCCCGGAGGTCGTGCGCGATCGTGTAGGCGAACGCCTCGAGCTCCGCGTTTGCCTCCTCCAGCGCCCGGGTGCGCTCGGCGACGCGCCGCTCGAGCTCGGCATTGAGGCGCCGCAGCGCCTCCTCGGCCTTCGCCTGCTCCGTCTCGTCCTGGAAGACGAGCACGACCCCGCGGATTTGCCCGGCGTCGTCGCGGATCGGCGCCCCCGAATTCACGACGCAATAGTTCGCCCCGTCCCGCGCGACGAGCAGGGTGTGGCTGGCGAGCCCCTCTCGGCCCTTCTGCAGGACGAGCGCGACCGGGTCCTCGATTCTCGCGTGATCGTCCCTGCGGACGAGGTGGAAGACCTCGCCGAGCGGCCGGCCGATGGCCTCGGCGCTCGTCCAGCCCGTGAGCTTCTCGGCGGACAGGTTCATGAATGCCACCCGCCCGGCCTCGTCGGTGGCGATCACGCCGTCGCCGATGCTGCGGAGCGTGACGCGGAGCCACGCCTCGCTCGCCCGCAGGTTTCGCTCGGCGACCTCGGCGCGGCTCCGCGCGCGGTGCAGCGAATTCATGAGATGACCCAGGCCGCTGCTGAGGGTCACGGACATGCGCGCGAGCCGCACCGCCGTCGTCGCCGCGACGGCCGCCACGGGGACACCATACCTGGCGAAGAGGCCCTTCCGGGTCGCTGCGCGAGGCGGCGCCAAACGCGCGCTCGCCTGCGCGGCCGACCAGGCCGTCGAGCCAGGGCGGGATGAATACGACATCTCGCTGGGTACGTAACCCCCGCGCAAAACGAGAGGGAGCCTCCCCGGCGCGCTTCGCCGAGGGGACGGAGGCGAGAGGGCGCGGGGCGCCGAGGCGCGCTACGCTTCGCCGATGCTCGTCCGTTCGCGCGTGGTCGCGATCGTCACCGCGCTCGGCGTGACGGCGCCTCTCCTCGTATCATGCGCCAGATCCGCCGAGGATCCGCCTTCGCCCGCGCCCACCCTCCCGCCGCCTGCATCGAGCGAGCCTGCGCCATTCGCGTCGGCCTCCGCGCTCCCGCCGCTCGGAGGGGATTGGCTCGTGCGCCTGCCACTTCCGGGATTCGAGGACGCCGTGGTCGCAGTGCCCACCGGGGCGACGTCGCCGCGGCCGATCCTGGTCGGCGTCCACGGCTCCCGTGATCGTGCGGAATGGGCGTGTGGCGAGTTTCTCGGCGTGACGAAGGGCCACCCGTTCATCCTCTGCCCCCAGGGTATTGCCGTCCGCAGAGGGCCCGAGCCGGTGTTCGGGTTCGCCTCGGCCGGCGATTTGAAGCGCGAGATCGACGCGGGGCTCGAGGCGCTCCGCGCGCGCTTCGGGCGCCACGTGGCCGAGGGGCCGATGATTTATGGAGGGTTCTCCCGCGGCGCATTCTTCGGCGTACCGATCCTCGCGGACGAACCGTCCCGATTCCCCGTGGCCGTGCTCGGCGAGGGCGGGCAAAGTAGCTGGACGGACGAACGCGCCGCCCGTTTCGCCCGCGGGGGCGGCAAGCGTGTCCTCTTCGTCTGCTCGACGGCGGCCTGCGAAGCGGCGACGCCGCCCGCCCTCGCGAAATTGAAGCGGGCGGGCGTCGAGGCGAAGATGATCTCCGCCGGGCACATCGGGCATATCGTCGATGATCGTGTGGTCACGCTGATCCGCGGCTCCTGGTCGTCGTGGCTCGTGCGGGATCGAACGGGGGCGCTCGGGCCCTGGTGAGGGACGCGGATATATTCGCGTGCACTGCCGGATTTTGCCCTGCGATGTCGAGCTTCGCGCCGTCGTGATCGACGAGCGTGATCGGCCGCGGGGTTTGGCCTGCTGCGCGAGCGCGGGGGACGCCGGGAGGAGTGAGAGGGCGCGAGGAAGAAGACCAGCGCAGCGCGACGCATGCGAGCCGGATCACCCAAGCGGATTTGGGTGTTCGTCTAGAGGTCCGGAGAGCAGCGTGACGAGGAGTCCTCCGATCGGCGTGAGGATGACGGAGAGAATCAGCGCTCCCCAGATGCCGATACGTCGTGCCCTCCCCAGGAGACCCACGGCGAGCACCTCGAGGACCGGAAAAACGTAATCATCAAAAAGCGGGCCGAGCCCCAGGCCTGCCCTGGAGGTCTCAGAGCGGCTTGCTCGCGCTGGCTGACTGCTTCCCGCGAGCGTCGAGATACGAAGGACGAGATTGTCCGCGGGCGCCCACGCCCTGCGAACATCGCATAACGTCTCGTTCACGGCCTCCAGATCTACGAGCCGCGAGGGGTTCGGGAGGTCTGGCGCGAACCTGCCACCTCGCACGAAAACGAGCACGAGCAACACCGAGGCAATGGCCAGTTCACGAACCATGGGTCCGAACGGCTGCTTCTCCGAGTGTTTCCGGGTCAGGCCCATGATGCGCCATCCTACTACAGGATGACGTGGGCGTGTGGTAGGTTCGTCCACCGTGCCTCAAGCGCTGCTGTTGTTACTTCTGGTCATGACCATGGGACTCGAATGGCGCGTGGGCGGCACGCGTGGACGGCAGGTTTATCGTGTGCCGGACGTGACGTCGAACCTGCTGGTCGGCATGGCGCAGCTCGCCCCCGCTGTTGTCCTGGCTGGCTTCCTGCAGGCCACCTACGAGTTCGTCTACGAGCGTTCTGCCGTCTTCGACATCAAGGAAAACTCGCCGATCGGTTGGATCGGGTTGCTCATCGGTGTCGACTTTCTCTACTACTGGTTTCATCGTTTCTCGCACCGCGTGCATGTCGCCTGGGCCGCGCACGCGCTGCACCACCAGGGTGAGGACTTCAACCTCGCCCTCGGGATCCGTCAGCACCCGGCGGAGGGGTTCATCGGGCGCGCGTTCTACCTGCCCCTGGCGATCATCGGGGTTCCCCCCGAGATGTCCATCACGGCAGTCGTCATCAACACGGCCTACCAGGTCTTCCTCCACACCGAGCTCGTCGGCAAGCTCGGCCCGCTCGAATGGGTGCTGAACACGCCTTCGCATCACCGCGTCCACCACGGCATCAACCCCGCCTACCTCGACAAGAACTTCGGGGGCATGCTGATCCTCTGGGATCGCATGTTCGGCACGTTCGTGGAGGAGAACGAGCAGCCGGTGTACGGCACGGTCGAGCAGGTCGCGTCCTTCGACCCGATCCATTGCATGTGGGCCCCGCTGGACGATACGATCGAACGCGCGTCGCGCACATCGGACTCCTTGGATGAGCTTGGTGTCTGGATCATGCCCCCCGGCTGGTGGCCGAAGAGCATGGCGAAGGCCGACACCCAGGTCAGGCTCGATCGGCCCAAGTACGACGTGAAGCGCAGCCGCGGGGCCACGCTTTACTTGATGGCGATGACGGGGCTCATGATCCCGATGATGATGCGTTATCTCTTCGTCAACGACCTGAATCCCCGGCCGCTGACGATGCAACTCGCGTTCATCACGTGGGCCGCCGTCTCGATCGTCGGGCTCGGAGGCCTCCTCGAGGGGCGCTCATGGGCAAAATACGTCGAGGCGCCGCGGCTCGTCGCCACGCCGTTCGTCGTGATGACCCTGGTTTGATCCTTTCACTTCCACCCCCTCGGGGGCGCTTCGTCCGCTACTGCACGTCCCCCTGTGCCTCCTGTTGGCTCGAAGGCGGCGCAGGAGCCGCTTCAATTGCGGCTCTAGCGGTTTCCTGCGTCTTCTTTTCAGCCGCGGAGGTAGAACCCGCTCCCGCCGTTGCTGCCGGAGCGCTCGTGCCCCCATCGACGTTCAAGAGCATCTGCGCCCCCGGCCCTCCGCCGAGTACGACGACCTTCGAATTCTGCGACTTCGCCAGCTCCATTTGAGATTTCGCGAGCTCGAGCGACGCCTCGATGGTGCGCCACTTGAGCATCTCCGGAGATACCTTGCTCGCGATGAGGTTGTAATCGCGGATCCCGGCAGCCTCGGTCCGTCTCCGCTCGGCTTCTTTCTCTTCCCTCTCCAGCCGAAAGCGATACTCGTGCATAAGCTGCTCTTGCCTGTACTTGTCCGCGATCGCGCTCTGGACGATCTCGGGTAGCTCGATGTCGACGAGCTTGAGCTCGTAGAGCTGCACGTAGGAACGCGCATTACCGCTTTCATCGAGGCGTCCGAGCGCCGATACCTTGCCGACCTCCTGGAGGAGGTCCCGCACGCTCGTGTAGATATCGTGCGCCGTCCGGTTGCCGAAGGTGCGCCGGACGTGGGACTCGACCTCCGGACGGATCAACCTCTCGAAGTAATCGACGCCGATGTCCTGGTGCAGATGGCCGAGCATTTCCTTGTGCGGCTGGTATCGTACGGAGACCTCCAACGGGAGGTTGAGCCCCTCCTCGCTGAGAACGTCGAATTTCAGCTTTTGATGCTGCATCCGCGTCTCGTAGACGGTGAGCTCGTCCCAGGGCGGGATCACGTTGAGACCCTCGCCCCAGAGCCGATCCGTCACCGTCCCACCGAGGAAAAATCGATACATGACGGCGCTGCTCCCCGCCGGCACGCGGATGAATATCCGTGGCCAGAGGAAGCCGACCAAGAACAGGAGGACGACCAGCGTCGTATAGAGGGTGAACCGGGCCCTCCGGAGCCACTTCGCGAACCGCTCCCGGAAGGGTGGCTTCTTCGCGTCGCCATTCGAAGACCCCTCATCCATCTCTTCATCCGCTTCCGGCTTGCTCATGGGTGGCTCTCACCAGGGGCTCGTCAGGACTGGCTGGTCGCCGTGGCGTCCTCTTTGGACTTCTGCACGTCCGCGACGTACTCCTTGGCCTTCTCGAACTCCTGCTTGAAGTAGCTGCGCACCTTGTGAGGCTCGAAATCGAGCAGCGTGCCGCCTGTCTCGAAATGCATGACGAAGACCTTGCCGAGCGCCCGGGTGAACGCGCCCGAGATGACGGGGACCGTGAGGAGGCCGAACGCGGTGCCCACGAATGGAATGAGCTTCCCCAGGCTCGCTCCAATCGCGGCGCCGGCGCCGACGCCGAGGACTCCCGAGAGGAGTGAGCCGATGAGCTTCTTGGCGATGTCCTCCCGGAAGCTCAGCTCGTAGAGCTCCGAGAGCTCGGCGAGCATCTTCACCTGGATGCCCGTGACCGCGACCATGTCGACGATCGGCACCGGAACGACCCCGGCGCCGAGCGCCCAAAGCACGTTGCGCCGAATGATGGCGTCCGCGCGGCCCACGCGCGAAACGGGCTCAGGGGACTTCGGCGCGGCGCTGCCCTTGGACTTCTCGTCGGATTTCGGCTCGACCTTGGCTTCGGCCTTCGGTCCGGCCGCGGACGCGCCCGTTGCCTCCTCTTTCACCTCGATTCGAGGTTCGTCCGTCTTCTTCTCCGTCGACTGCTTGGATTGTGCGGTTTCGGTCGCCATGATTCTCTCCTCCGTTCACACGTTGAACAATGAGCGGGTCTCAGTGTCTCCCCGTCGCGTCCCGCCAGGCGCGAACGAGCTCGGCCACGAATTTGCCGTCGAGGCGCGGCGCTTCGACGAACGGCGCGTCGATCTCCACGCCATAACGTCGAAATTTGAAGAATGGATTGTCGGAGTCCTCGATGCTCCGGAGCTTCAATTCGGGGTTCGCCGGCCGGAGACCCCGCTTGACGGCCAGCTTCTGCATCTCCGGGCCACGAAGGAAGCTGATCCATTTCTCAGCAGCCGTGCGCTGCTCGGCGGTGATTTGACCGTCGTCGACGATGACCACGGGATGTTCGTTCACGAGCGTCGGCTGCGGGTACACGACCCGCAGCTCGGCCATCACGTCGGCATGTGTGTCGAGCTGCTGAAAAATCGTGAAAACGAGCTGCTCCGGCGTCACCACAGCGTCGTACCGGCTCGCGCCGAGGTCGAAGATCGCGTCGGTCAAGAGGGAGGCGGACGGCGGCGGGGGCGGTACGCCCGCTTCGCATCGCTTGAGCCAGCGCTGAAAAGGCTCTCGCCGTTCCTGGAACGAGCGAGCGAAATCCGCCTCGGCGAGGTCGCCACGCACGACCACACCCTCTTTGCTTGGTTGCCCGAGCGCGTCCTTGATGCGCTCCTTGAGCGCGGCCGGCCTGTCGTTCGGAGGCAACGCGTAGTCGTACGCCATGAGGTAAAGCGCCTCGAGCCCCTCCGCCGAGCGCGTCGGCGACGAGTGCACGAACTTCGCCCTTCCCCACCGCCTCATTTCTTCCGCTGTCGGGAACGGCGCGATATAAGCTCGTTTGGACTTCTTGTCGACCCGCCGAGCCGCCGGCGTAGGTTGCTCGGGGAGCGCCGCCGGTACGACCGAACCGTACCAATCGCTCCACGTCCCTGGCACCATGTGCTCGAGGGCCATCTCCTCGAGGTCCTGTGGGTCCCGCGGCACCCCCGGGCACATCGCGTCCACCCACAGCCCCTCACCGTTCTTGTTTTTCTCGAGGATGTCTTCGAGGACCTCGAGCCGATCTTCCCATATCAGAATCACGAGCGGCGATCGCGCGAGAGAAGTCTGCTTCGTGATGTCGAACAGGGATCGGCCGTGGCTCTCGTTCCAGCGTCCATCGAGATAACGCAGGACGAGATCGTCCGCCGGCGACCAGATCGTCGGCCGCACGTCACCCTTCAGGATGGAATCGGCTCCCTCGATGCCGCCCGACGCGACCGCTTTGATCTGGATTTTCGGACATAATTTCGCAAAACGAGTCGCGGCCTCGTCGATCCATGCCTGCTTGTCATTGCTGTAGAGCATCTCGACGAGGACGGGGTGTCCGTCGTGCGGCGCCGATCCGCACATCTCGCTCGAGGCCTCGGTCGCGATCTTCATGTCCACGAGCCGTGAGGGCTTCGGGAGGTCGGGGACGAACCTGCCACCTCGCACGAAGAACGCAGTGAAGAGGGCGAGCAGCCCCGTGGCGATCAGGATGTCGCGAATGGTGAGCCCGAGTGTCGTCTTCGAGCGAGGTTCATCGCGTTTGCGAGTCGGAGCCACGAGATCCTCCATCAATCGACGGTCGCCTGGGGTGGAAACGCGGAGTCCAGGACCGCCTCCCAGCGCGTCGGCAGCTTGGGGATGTCGGCGGCTGCGACGCGCGCGATGAGCTCGTCGCGGGAGGAGACGCCGAACTTCCGGACGTACGCGCGCAGGCATTCCGGGCGAGAGAACAAGAACATCAGATCGGTGAGCTGCATCGGGCGGATCACCAGCATCGGGTACGGAGCCTCGAGCGGGCGGTAGTCGGGGTTGTGCAAACCTGGCTCGAGGCAGCCGGGATAAAACTGGCCTATCATCAAGCCCTGGGCAGTGATCTCGGGCTTCAGCGCCTGCTGCACGGGATCGATCAGCACCGGCCCGCCGTCGTGGGGCAGCTCGGGAAACAGGGTCAGGATGGCGCGGAACTCGCGGCCGACCTCGGTGGCGGGCGGCAGCGTCGGAAAGCGCGCCGCAAGAGCGCGCAGCACCGGCTCCACGGCGGTCGGGTGAAGCTCGCCCTGGTACACATGAAAGCGGATGGATCGAAAGCGGGTCAAGGCAGGCCCGACGAAGGGGCACACGTGGCCCCTGCGACCGATGAGCGGATCCGGCTTGGCGATGGAGGTCTGGAGCCAGGTCAGCACCTCGATGAGCTGCGCGCGGGCTATCGCCGGCAGGTCGGCGCCCTGCTCGACGAGCTTGTCGGCGCTGATCATTACAGGCTCGCTGGCCACGTTTTCGATTCTCGGGTTCATGCGCGTTCAACAGACCGAATCCGGCCATACTCCATGGTGATGACTCGATCGGCACAGTGGAAGAATCGGTCGTCGTGTGTGACCGCAATGACGGTCTTCCCTCGTTGCTTCAGCGTCGGCAGAAGCTCTTCGTAGAAGTGCGCGCGGAACTCGGGGTCCTGATCTGCGGCCCATTCGTCGAATACACAGATGGGCCGGTCCTCGAGGAGCGCCACGATCATGGCCAGGCGCTTGCGCTGTCCGGTGGAGAGATTTCGGTTCGTGAAACCCTCGTTCTCGAACGACGTCTTCTGATGGAGGCCCATCTGCTCGATGAGGCGGTGCACGGCCGCGGGGTCGACGTCGAGCAGCCCATAGAGCTTGGCGAACAGGTGGAAGTCCGAGTAGATGGCCGAGATTTTCTCGCGATACGCGGCCACGTTGCTGGAATCGACGCGTATCCCGCCGACCCGGAGCTCACCGCCCGTCGGCGGATACAGCCCCGTGAGGACCTTGAGGGCCGTCGACTTGCCGCTCCCGTTCCCGCCGACGATGAACACGATCTCGCCTTCTGGGATTTCCACGTCGAGAGGGCCGACGCGGAACGCGCCGTCGCCGTCATCGGAGACGTATTCGAATTCGACGCCGCGTCCGGCGATCACGCCGAACCCACCTCGCCACGTATCCTCGGCGTCCTGCGCGATTCGTGTCTCCTGGATGGCCTTGTCGAGCTTCTCCTCCAGCGTCCGCGCCCTGTCCAGCGCCACATTCGAGCGGATGTATGCGGGCGCCCCCGTGATCAGCACGGTCATGGGCCCCCAAAGGAACAGGATGGCCGCGACGATATCGACCAGCGCAGAGGAGTCCACGTCGATGTGCTGCGGAAGGACGATGACGATGACGCCGAGCAGCGCGTAGAGGTTGCTGCTGGCGAAGATGAAATTGTCGCCGTTCATCTCGCCGGACCTCAGGTTGAATCCCCGCAGTGCCCCGGACGACCGCTCGATGTCGGCGCAGATGTCTCGACCGCGTCGCTGGCTGAGCTTGACCTCCTTGAAGCCTTTCAGCAGGTCCGTGAGCAAATCGAAGAACGCGACACGGGCGTCCCCGAGGCGCTGCAGATAACGCTCGAGCTCCTTGGCCCTCTCTCGATACGTCAAGTAGCCGATGGTGAGCAGGAACGAGATGGCGATGAACGTCGGCAAGGAAATCCAGGCGACGTACAGCACCGCGAACGCCAGGATGAGGGCCGCTTGCAAGAAGGCCGCGATCAGCGGCCCGTAGTGGGACACGACGCTCAGGTTTTCCGTGATGGCATCATGGATCTCCGCGGCGCCGATGCGCTCGATCCCCTGGATGTCGGCCTTCTCGAGCTTGTCGACGATCCTGATCCTGATCCGATGCAGCGCCGATTCCACGACCGTGGCCGTCCGGTAGTATACGTACTTCGCGCTGAGATAATGGCCGGCGACGACGAGCGCGAAGAGGCCGGCCGCCAGAAACCCCAGGAGCTCCGGCGCGCCGGCGACGACGTTCGCCCCGATGAGCACGAACATGCTCGTGGCCCCCGCCATGGACGCCGCCGTGAGAATGCGGCTGCGCTCGCGCCCCGCCTCCTGGACGATGAGATCGACGATCGTCAAGGCGCATTCATCCGGTTGGTCGCCTGGACCTTCCCGTAGCTCAGTTCGATGACGCGGTCCGCGCAATGAAAGTAGCGATCATCGTGGGTGACGGCGATGACCGTCTTGCCCCGGCCCTTCAGCGCGGGCACGAGCTCCTCGTAGAAATACCTGCGGAATCCAGGATCCTGATCGGCGGCCCACTCGTCGAATACGTAAACGGGACGATCCTCGAGGAGCGTCATGATCGTGGCCAGGCGCCTGCGCTGGCCGGACGACAGAGCGCGCCGGGTAAATTGCTGCCCCTCGAAAGAGGTCTTCCCCTGGAGGCCCATCTCCGCGATCAGCGCGCGCACCGCCCCGGGTTCCGCGTCGAGCATGCCATAGAGCTTGGAGAAGAGGTGGAAGTCCGAATAGATCGCCGAAATCATCTCGCGGTACGCGGCCACGTTCTCCGGCTGGACGAGGACACCGCTCACACGCAGCTCTCCGCCGCTCCGCGGGTAGAGCCCCGTGAGCACCTTGAGCAGCGTCGATTTGCCGCTCCCGTTCCCGCCGACGAGGAAGACGACCTCGCCCGGCTCGATGTCGAGGCTCAGGGGGCCGACGCGGAAGCTCCTGTCCCCGTTGCCGTCGGGATACTCGTAAACGATATCGCGTGTCGAGAGGGTGCCGATGCGACCATTCCACGGGTCCTCGGTCTTCTGGACGGCCGCTCGCTGAACGGCCTCGTCGAGCTTCCCCTCCAGCGCCCGGATATGTTCGAATGCGACGCTGGAGCGAAACACCGCATTGAGCCCTCCGGCCACGCTGGTGAAGGGGCCCCACACGAACGCGGTGCACGTGACCAGGCTGGCCATGGTCTCGGTATCCACATGGGCGTACCTGGGCAAGGTGAATACGACCGCCCCCAGCAGGAGGTACAGGACGCAGTTGGGCATGACCAAGACGCCGCTGAGCCCCTCGGCCGTCTTCACGGCGCCGGTGCGGAGCGACTCGGCCATCCCCACGATATCGCCGTGGATCTCACGGCCACGCCTTCGGCTGAACTTGGCTTCTTTGAAGCCCTTCAGCAGGTCCATGACCCTGTCGAAGAACTCGAGGCGTAGCTGCCCAATCTGGCGCAGCACGTCCACGACGTCTTCGAATCTGTATTGAACGATGTAGAACCCGAACACCAACATGAGTGCGATCAGCGCGAAGGCAGGAAGCGAGATCGACGCAATGTAAAGGAGCCCGAACACGAGGACGAAGAGCGCCTGCAGAAAGCTCCCGAGCACCCACCCTTGCTCCGACACGACGGACATGTTCTCCGTGACGCGGTCGAAGATCTCTGCTGTCCCGACGCGCTCGAGCCCCTCGAGCTCCGTTCGCTCGATCTTTGCGGCGATCCTCGTCCTGATGCGGTGGAGCACAGCCTCGACGAGGGATGTCGTCCGGTGATACGTCGATCGAGCACCGAGGACGTAGAGGGCCATCGTCAATCCGAACAGGAAAAGCGCCCGCACGTCCGCCTTCTCCGGGGACCCGGCGAGGACATTGGCTCCGACGAGGAGAAGCGCGTTCGCGATGCCCGCCATCGTCGCGACGGCCAGGATCGAAGCCCGCTGCCCCTTCGCCTCCTCGAGGAGGAGGTCTATGACATACATTGCTGCCCCGCGAGCGAGTGAGCTTCCGCGCGCGTGGAGGCGCCCACCTCGCGCGCGGGCGAGGTGCCCGAGGGCGTCTGCCCCAGCGCGCCGCGCGACGTGCAGTGGGCGATGAGGCGCCGCAGCGATGTCAGATATAGCTCGATGAGCCTCTCGACCGTCGAGCGGTCATGGACCGCAGGGTCGTGCGCCCACATGAGGCGCAGGCGCCCTTGCAGGACGATGCCGCTCACCGCCAGCGCGAAAGGCGAAAGCGCCCGTGGGCTCCTCACCGTCTGCGCACCGATGAAATCCCAGCCGCCGCGCCGATCTCCGTCCTTGGGCGCGGTATCGAATTGGCCCTGATAATTGAATACGGCGGGGATTTGCACCGCCAGCGACGCCCGCACGGCCTCGTCCGGGTGGGTATACCGCAGCCAACCATATCCCACGCCTCGACTCGGCACCGCCCGGAGCTGCTCCTTGATGCCCTCGAGCAGGGCGCCGGGATCTCTCCCCGGAGGCACCTCGAGACGGACCGGGAAGAGCGCCGTGAACCATCCGACGGTGCGAGACGCGTCGACATCCTCCACAATGGGCTCGCGGCCGTGCCCCTCGAGCCCTACGCACATCGTGTCCGTCCCCGCGAACGCGCACAGGGTCTCCGCGAACGCCGATAGCAATATGTCGAGGGCCTCCGTTCCGTCGGCCGAGCGCAGGTCCAGGAGCGCCTCCGTCTCCGCCTCCGGCAACACCACCTCCACCGTGCGGCTCTCGCCCATGGTCCTTCGCGCGTGGCCAGGACCAGGAGCGGGCAGAGCAGCATTGCGCGCGCATTGCGCTTGCCAGTAGGGGAGCTCCTTGGCGAGCCCGCCACGCGCGACGAAGGTATGCAGCCGCTCGGACCACTGCCGGAACGACGTCGTTTTGGGCCCGAGATCCGGTGTCCGCCCCGCGAGCCGCGCAATGCAAGCCCTGGTCAGATCCTCGCAGAGGATGCGCCACGACACGATGTCCACCACGAGGTGGTGCACCACGAGCACGAGCCGCACTCCGTCCGCGCCGAGGTTCACCCACGCTGAGCGGGCCAGAGGGCCCGTGGACAAGCAGAGCCCCGTTTGCAGCGTTTCCACTGCGCTCTGCACGGCGGCCCCGCGCGCGGTCCCCTCCACGGCGGACAGGTCCACGCGCTCGAGCCGGACGGTCGCCCCATCCTCGTGCTCCTGCACCCACCCGGAGTCCGCGCGACGATATCGTAATCGCATCGCATCATGCTGCGCGGCGAGGTCTCCGAGCGCCTCCTCCGCCATCGCGGGCGACAGCGCGGGCGGCGGCGTCCACACCATCGCGACCGCATAGTGATGAGCATCCACGGGGTCATCTTGGAAAAACCACCGCTGGATTGGCGTCAGCGGCACGACCCCCTTCACGGCGCCCTGCTCTGCCGAGACCGCGCGTCGTCCGCGCGACGCCTGCGCGAGCTCCGCAACGGTCTGGTGCGTGAATACGTCGCGCACCGAAAAAGAGAGTCCGGCGCGCTTGGCGCGACCCACGACGTGGATCGCCAGGAGCGAATCACCCCCCAGCGCGAAGAAATTGTCGTCGATCCCCACGGGGGAGACGCGAAGCACCTCCGACCACACCTCCGCGAGCGCCCGCTCCGCGTCCGTGCGCGGCGCCACGTACGAGGTCGCCGCCGCCTCCCGCGTCGCTTCGGGCGCCGGAAGGGCCTTTCGGTCCACCTTGCCGCTGGGATTCAGCGGCAATGCCGTGAGCCGCACGAATACGGAGGGGACCATGTACCCGGGCAGCGAGGCCTGAAGGTGCTCGCGCAGCGTGCCCTCCGTGCATTCGCCTTCCCCGGGCACCACATAGGCAACCAGCCGCCTGTCGTCGGGCCCGTATTCCCGTGCGATCACCACGCACGCTCGCACCGCCGGGTGTGACGACAGCACCGCCTCGATCTCCCCGAGTTCGATGCGAAAGCCTCGAATCTTCACCTGGTGATCGATGCGCCCGAGGAACTCCAGCTCTCCATCCGCGTCCCATCGGGCGAGGTCACCCGTGCGGTACATCCGCGCCCCAGGCACATTCGAGAACGGGTCGGGGACGAAGCGCTCCGCGGTCAATCCGGGGCGCCCCAGATAGCCGCGCGCGAGCCCGGCGCCCGCGATGTACAGCTCCCCAGCGATGCCCACCGGGACCTGCATCAGGTTTTGGTCGACCACATGAAGCTGCGTGTTGGCGATACCTCGGCCAATCCGGACGTAGCCCGGCTCGGCGTCGACGTGGTATTGCGCAGACCAGATCGTCGTCTCCGTCGGCCCATACACGTTCCTGACCGACGATGCCCGGAGCGCGAGCTTGACCGCGAGATCCGGCGTCATCGCTTCTCCGCCGCCCAGCACCTGCAGGGGTCTCCCGCCCATCCAGCCAGCGTCGAGTACCATGCGCCACGTCGCAGGCGTCGCCTGCATCATCGTCGCGCGCTCCAGGGCTCTCAGCAGCACGTCCCCGTGGCTCGCGTCTTCCCGCGACGCGAGGTGGATCGAGGCTCCCCGAAGCAAGGGCATGAACAGCTCCAGCCCGGCGATATCGAAGGACAGCGACGTGACGGCCAGCATCACGTCCCGAGGCCCGACACCCATCCTTTCAGCGAAATCGTGCAGGAGGTTCGTCAGGGCCCCGTGCAGAACCTGGACGCCCTTGGGCCTCCCCGTCGATCCCGACGTGTAGATGACGTAAGCCGCGTTTTCCGGCCCTACCTGGACGGCGGGAGGCGTGAGCGGCTGCTCCTGCCAAGGGGGCGGGCTCGCATCGAGATGCACCGTCACGGACTCGTGCGCAGATAGCCTATCGTGCAAGCGCTCCTGGGTGAGCAGCACCGCGGGCCGCGCGTCCGTCAGCATGTAGGCCAGCCGCTCCCGCGGATAGCCGGGGTCGAGCGGCACGTACGCGCCGCCCGCCTTGAGAATGCCGAGCAGACCGACCACCATCTCCGGCGAACGCTCGACGCATAGCCCCACCAGCACCTCCGGGCCCACGCCGAGCGCGCGCAGGTAGTGGGCCAGTTGATTCGAGCGCTGGTCGAGCTCCCGGTACGTGAGTTGCTGCTCGGCGAACACCAATGCCACGGCGTCGGGTGTCCGTGCGGCCTGCTCCTCGAAGAGCTCGTGAGTGCACTTGCACTCGGGAACCACGGCCGCCGTATCGTTCCAGGCTGCGAGCTGCCCGTGCTCCGCCTCTGCCAGGAAAGCAAGCTCGCACAGAGGTTTGTCAGAGTACGCCACTACGTCGAGGAGCAGAGCCCGCAGGTGCTCGCTCAGCCGCTTCGCCGCGGCATGGTCCACACGTGTCGTGTCATAGGCCAGGTGGATGCTCGTCCCTTCCGTGTCATGGACCACGGCAAACACGAGCGCATTTTTTGCGGTCATCACGCCGGCGGACACCGCTTCGACAAACGGTGACCATCCTGCCGCGACTTCGGTGTGCGGTGCCGATACCTCGAAGACGAGCACGTCGTACAGCGGGTTCTCATCGCCATGCCTGGACAACCCCTGATCCTGCACCACGACGTCGAACGGCAATGCCTGATGCTCGTGGCTCTCCACGGACGTGCGCCTCGCAGACGAGAGCAGCTCGGCGAACGTCGGGTCTCCCGAGAGGTCGGTCCGCAACACG
>NZ_WJIE01000035.1 GCF_009649845.1 Polyangium spumosum | reverse complement strand
GTCTCAGCGACACTGAATAACCCGACGCGATGGCGCCCATCACGCGACACGCACGGAGTGCTGCACGCGCTGCGAGCGAGCGCGCGCACGGCACCGCAGGGGAGCTCGCGCGGGGACACAGGTGAGCATATCGCTCCGTCGCGTCTCGTGACATGTGACCGAGCTGCGCGCCGACTTGCTCGAGCGTCCACGGCTCGCCCCACCATCCAGCCACCAACGAAGACGCACATGTGTGACGCAGATCATGGAATCGGACAGCCCGTCCATCGTGGCGGTTCTCGGGCGCCAATCCCGCCCTCTCGAAGGCGTCGCGCATTCCGCGCGGGACCTTCCCCTTCTGTCTTCTCTCGCCGCGAATCGTCGGCCACAGCAACCCGTGTGGGTTCCTGCGACTCGCCAGCAGCGGCAACCACTTCGACAGGGCCCATCGAGCGAGTGGCAACAACGGGACCGTCAACGGCTTGCCGTTCTTCCGTGGTTTCCCAGCCGATCCGAACCGGAATGTGACCATTCCACGCGGCAAGTCGACATCACGGATCCGGATGTTCCAGAGCTCCCCTTGTCGTGCGCCTGTGCCGATGGCGAATGCAAACAAGCAACGGAGTTCGATGTCGATCGCGTCGCATTCGAGGAGTGCCCGTTGCTCCTCTGGAGTGAGATAGGTCCACGGCTCGTGAGTAACGCCGGCCGCCTTCGGTAGCCGCACCAGACGAGCTGGGTTCGAGGTCAGCAATTCAGCCTCGATCGCCGCTTCCAGCGCACACCGAAGTAGGTTCAGGATGTTCTGCGCCGTGTTTCGGCTGAGCTTCCCGCGTGCTGTCTTGTGTCCATTCCCTGGATGGGCCTCGGAGCGAATGATGCCCTTGACCCACTGGCGTACATCCCGAGCACGGATCGCGGAGATGGGCCAGTCGGCGAAGGGGGCCTCCTCGATCCACGTGCGCCAGCGGCTGCGATCGGTCCCAATGCTCCTGTAGCCGGCGATCTCGCGCTCATCGAGCCACCTACGCCCCCACGCGCGGAGCGTGCAAGCGCGTGAGTCGATGACGTCGCCCACGGCGATGGCATTGATCGCGGCATCGAGTAGCCTGCGAGCCTCATCGTACGTCGAGCAGGTTTCCAGGCGCTTGCCGGCCCCGGGAAGTCGCGGGCGGAACGTCCCATTGGGAAACCGCTCGATCGTCCCCGTGTTGTGCCTCCTCCGCGTCGGATGCGGCAGGTTGCCTATCGTCGTGGCCAAGGCCATGTCGTCGGCTCGACTCGGGGTGATCATCGTTTCCTCTTTCCGTCATCGCGCGGATGCATTCCAATCCTGCGTAGGCTTTCACTGGCGCGCCGATGATCGTCATCCGTGAGATCGGGTGCATCCACATAGCGAGCTTGCGGCTTCGCTCGTCTCGGGGTGACGCGCGCCGGAGGAGATGCTTCACCAGCCAGCAAGGATGCAATGGCATCGAAGTCTTCAGCCATGCCGCGCATGGCAGCTGCGATGCGGCGCAAGAGGGCGACCAGAGCAGCCTTTTCAGCGCAGGTCATCATGGTTGGGGCGGTGAACCAGTAGGTGTGCCAAGACCACGCTTGTTTCCGCTTCTCGCACTTCAGATCACAGCGGGATACGCAGTCGGACGCGCGGCGCGGCTCCGTCCTCGGTGGTCATCAGCGTGACGATCCCAGCCGTCTCCAATCGCGCGAGCGCGGGCGCGAGCGTCCCCGAGTACGACAGATCGGAGAGCCGATCTCGCAAACGGGCGACGGAGACGCATCCGTCGTTATCCGGCCGCATTCGCGACAGAGCGAAATGGACGATGCCCTCGGCATGCGCGTCGTCCCCGAGCTTCCGGAGAGCGATTGCGTAGTTCGCCACGTAAACCGCGGCGTCCTGGTACGGCCGCGCGGCGCGCAAGATGTCGAGGAGTACCTGCTCGCCGCGCTCGTCATGGGCCACGACGCCCATGGAGACCTGCGTGGCCCGCATGGACCGCGCGGGCGGGAGCGGGGGCAGGCGATCCGAAAGGCGACTTCTCCGGAATCGCTGGGCAAAGCTGCGGAATGCAGCCCCGAGCGCGGCTCTGGCCCGAAGCCACAGCGAGAGCGGGTCCACGATGGTGTCCCGAGGCGGCTCGGAATGCGCGACGGACACGCGCGTACCGCTCGCGGGGGGCAAGGCCGATCGGTCCATGACGGTGGTCGCGGCGTCGTCGTCATCCAAGTGCGGTGCGGCGCTCATCGTTTACCTCCAGGAAGTCACCGACCCGAGGCGGCTGCGTCGCGTGGAGCGTGCGCGTACGGGGAAACGCCGCGCGGCGCAGCCGCCTCGGATCGGCGACAAACGGCCCGCAGAAGGGGGCTATGGGGCAGCTCGCCCAGAGAACCATCCACCCATCGCCCCCTTACTGCGGGGCCGTTTTGCAGAGAATCCCGCCCGATGCCGAACGCGGCGCCTTTTCGTTTACGAGGCCAAGCGGACCACGTTCGGCTCGGGCAGGAGGGGACGATGCTCTGCGCCGCACGCCGCGGGCTCGCCGTAGGGGTCAACCACGCGAGGCCGCCGAGAGCGACGTGTCACATCGCCCCCTCACCTACGCTCTTGCCCGGATGCGGCGAACGGTAACCGGATTTTTTACTCGGCGAACTCAAACGGCGCGAGGCAGCAGAACGTGACGGCGTCGGTGGGATCTTCCGAGGCCGCGCCTGTGGGTTCCCCACCCGTCGCGAGGCAGAGGCCGGGCATGTAGGAGAGGTCCGTGATCGCCTTGCTCCCGAGCGCGCGGCCCGGCGGGAAGACGTTCGTGCACTGCACCTCGGTCGAGTAGATGGGGTCCTCGGAAAACTGCGACATGCACTCGCCGTCGTCGTAGAGCCGAAGCGAGGCGAGGCAGGCGCTTCCCACCGGGCTCCCACCGCACTCGCACGCCGTGCAGCCACGCGTGTCGACCGGCAGCTCCCCGTAGAGGTGGATGGGCTCGTACCGGTCGTAGTTACCGGGGCACCTGTCGTGCTTCCCCCTCAGCGCGACGCACTGGAGCCACGGGTACGGCAGATCGTACATGCATCGCCGCGTGGTCGGATCGCACGTGCCTTCGCGCTCTTTCGCCTCGCAAGCGAGGCCCATCCAGAGCCAGTCGGTCGTCTTCGTGAACGTGGACGGCTTCGTGATCGATGGGCACGTCTCGCCCGTTGGACCAGGGAGCGGCGAGGCGTAGACGGACTGCGCGCAAGGCTCGCCGCCACAATCAGCCCCCGCCGGCAGGGCGTTCGCGCTCGTGCACGAGCCGTCCCAGCCGGCGGGTCCTCCGAAAGGGAGCGCGGGCGCTCCGTTCTCCGCGCACGTGCCAGCGCGAACCTCGATCGTCTCGGGAAGCTTGGTGCACAAACCTTCGGAGGCCGGGCACGTGCACGGGTCACACGCCGCGGGTGGCGCGTCGAGGTAAGCGAAGCGTCGGTACTTCTCGAAGAACTCCACGTCGTCGCCGTAGCCGCCCAGCTTCCGCGCCTCCTCGCAGCTCGCGGGCGCGAGCTCACGCGGGCCTAGCCAGAGGAGCATCGGCGTGCGTGGCCAGTCTCCCGCTGACGCGCTGCTCGGCTCGGGGACGCAGCGGCCGAGACATGTGGCAGCTTCGGCTGCGTCGTCACTCGCGTCGCTGACCTCGGTGTCGGCGTCGCTCGCGTCGGTGCCGGCGTCGAGCAGGAGTTCGCGGCACTCTTCGGTCGGCAACGGCGCGTCCGGATCGCACTCGTGCCACGTAGAGAAGGGAGGCGCAGTGCAACCGCTGGAGAACGCAACGATGACCCAGACAACGAGAAGGGTTGCAGCTCGCATGATCAGAGCTCCCAGGTTCCAACGATCGATGTGGCGACCATCAACGGAGGAGTCTCGGAGATGACCCGCCCTTCAACGCCTACTCGCACGCCACTGGACAAACCTAACAAGTCCACCGCTCCCTGTAAAGCGAAGGAGCGCGCGAGGACAAACCGCGCTCCGAGGCGCGCGCCGATGCCCGGCATGACGCCCGTGTCGGATCGACTCTTGAACGAGTCGCCGGAGGACTGGACGGTGATCACCCCGAGATGCCCGATCGCGCACCCGAAGGCCCAGCGGTAGTGTCCGCACACGCTCGCGATCCCGCCCGCCGTCATCGCGCTGATCGGCTCTCCGCCCACCCCCGTCGTCAACCACGCCGCGCGCCCCTCGAGCCCGAACGACACGTACTCGTTCGGCCGATAGCTCCCTCCTGCCACGATCCCCACCGCCGGCATCCACGACGCCACCCCGAGCACGACGACCGGCCCACCTCCGATCGACCAACGCTTCTCTGCCGGCTTCTCCGCCGGCTTGGGGTCCTCGTACCCGAACGGATCCTCCTGCTTCGTGAACGTCGGCGCGTCGGAAGCTCGCGCGTGTCCAAGCTCCTTCAACGCCTCCGCCGGCGGCGAACGCTTCTCGCGCGTCAGGAGCCGCAGCTCGCCGTCGTCGAACATCGGACGCGGCTTCAACGTCAGCTCGATCCGGAGATCCTTCCGGGGGACCACGCGAAACATCCGCGCGTCGTCCGCGTGCCCATCCAGGCTCGCCCGCAGTTCGTGCTCTCCCGTGAGCACGAACATCGAGAATGCGGACAGCCCTGCCTTGTTCCTCGGATCCCCGTCCAGCGTGACCCGGGCGCCTGCGTGGGAGATCACGACATCCACCCAAGCGCCCCGTGCGCGCACGGCCTCGTACGCATTGAAGAACGCCTGCCGCTCCGCGTTCGTCGTGTTCGCACGCTTCAACGCATCGTGCAGAAGCTCCGCCGCCTGCGCCGGCCGATCACGCACCATCAGCACGCCCAGCCGCCCCTCGACGACCGGATCGCGCCGCACCTTCATCGCCGCCGCGTAGGACATCGCGGCCTCGGACAAACGTCCGGCCGCCCGCTCTCGATCGCCCTTCGCGACGAGCGCGGCGAACTCGCTCTCCCGCGTGGCCTCGTCGATCGCGTCGGGAGAAACCGTGTGCGAGTCCTGGGCCCACGCGGGCGACGCGGAGACGAAGACGAGCAGGATCGAGGCGAGACGCGCGCGCACGTCCTACGGATACGGCATCCGGCGTCGGGCGAGAAGCAGCTACGGCATGTCGACGAGAAGGTCCTCCGGGATGTCCACGTCTGCGTCGATGTGCGGCGACGGCGATGGGTTTGGCCGCGTGTCAGGCTCGGGCGTCGGTTCGTTCGTGGCGACGGCTTTCGGAGGCTCGATCGTGGGTTCGTCGAGGGCGGCGTCGCTCACGACCGAGAGCTTCGCGGCGCTCGCGTAGACGTCGCGTGCGACGCCGACGTACGCGGCCCTAGGCGCTTCTTCACGCGGAAACGGCAGTAGGAGCAGGGCCGCCATGATCACGCTCGCCACGTGCCCGAGCATCGGCGCGGCCCTCTGCACGAGGAGAGCAAGCGGCCCGCTCGGCACCATCGGGGGCACGACGCTGTAGTACGCGTCGCGGAAGTCGCGCATCTCTCTGCGGAGGTATAGGCGCACGCGGAGCGCGCGCATCTTCACCGCGTTCTTCGAGATCCTGAGCTCCTTGCGCGCTTCCTCGAGCGTGTACCCTTCGAGGTAGACGAGGAAAAACACCTCGAACAAGACGTCGGGCATCGCGTCGACCGCGGCGTAGAGGCGTTGCCGCGCCTCAGCGAGCTGCGCGTTCACCTCGGGCGAGGGGCCGGGGGCAAATGCTTCCACCGCGACGTCGGGCTCCGTCACGATCACCTTGCTGCGACGGCGCACCGTCCGCCGGTGGCGTCGGTAGACGTTGTTCGCGATGCCCATCGCCCAGCGTCGGAGCTCGCCCTCGGACCGGTACGTGTGGAGGCTGCGGACGCCGCGGATCAACGTGTTCTGCGCAAGATCATCGGCGTCGGCGCGCCCGCAGCGGAGACGCGCGAAGCGCTGGACGAGGTCCGGACGAAGGGCGAGGAGCTCGGTGAGAGGATCGGGTTGGTTCAGTTTCTTCCCCACACTCGCCTCTTGCCCGCACGTTGAAGAACGGTAACCAGAAATCGACACGCCAGGGCTCCGTCAAGCCCGCGACGTGTACGATGCAAGGACGAGCACGTTCACGACAACGCACGTAACCGACCACACGCGACATGCTGTACGAGGTGATGAAGTTAACTGGTGAGTCGCGATTGGGTCCTCCCTGATGTCGCATGGAATGCGTGGTGCAGGCGAAGCGCGCATTTAACGTCTTGACTTTCAACATTATCGCTCGACAACCATCGGCATAGGACAATTGTCGTCCTACGCTGCCGAGTATCGACCCCTGCAGCGAGAATCGCGCGCAAAACTGGCCGTTTCTAGCGTCGGCTGCATTCCGGCCAGGGCGACACGACGACCACACCGTACCCACATGTCCTCCAGAACCGTACGGGCCCGGATCATTTCCCTGGACGGAACCGCTATCGTCTGCGAATTACATCTTCCAAACAAATGCGGGCGCCCGCAGCTCGGGAGCCCGGTCGATGTGTGGCCGTGCATCGCCACAAGGTCGATACCACCTCGTAACGCGCGGAGCTATTTCTCGGCGCTGGTCAAGGGCGGGAGTGGTCCATTTTGCGAAAGGTGAGAGCATGAATACGCGGGGTGCAATTTCGCCCCGGGTTACGTATCGATAGGTCTACAAGAAGGCGCACGCATCGACACCACGAGGCATACCAATGGCAGGTTGTGTCTGCCTCGCGGAGTACGGTCATGCGGAAATGCCCACGTTTGCCACTTTGGGGCGACGAAAGGGCGTGGTGTGCCCATAGGGCGCCTTGCCCGCTGGTCTGTGCCTCGGGCTGGCATAGCTTTATTCGCCTCGGTGGGAGGCGACGTTACTTATCAAGGAGCGTGGTGAGGAGTATGAATGAGGAGTTCGAAATCGAGAACGCCACGGTGACCATCTACCGGCTCCAGGGCCGGATCTTCGACCTCGCTACGGGCTACGGCGTCGGCGACGTGTACGTCGAAGCGTGGGACCAGGATGGCCTCTGCCCGGATCTCGTGGGCACCGCGAAGACGGATGAGCGTGGGGACTTCATCATCACGCTGGACGAGGCCTATCTCGACACGCTCTTCGCGGATCGCAGGCCGGCACTGAAGTTCCGCCTCTTCGAGTCAGGCCTGATCACGCCTCCCCCCACGGTGACCTGGCAGCTCGCGCCGGGGCTCCAGCGCATCCATATCGGGATCGACGTCAACTCGGCGCGTACGACTGCGTCTCCTGCGAGCCTCGTCGTGCGAGGGACACTCACGGATGAGCAGGGCTCACCCCTCACGGAGAAGACGATCACTGTCTACAACGTCGTCCATTCCGATCTAATTACCCTCGCTACCACGACCACGGACGGCTTGGGGCGTTATCGGATTACGTACCGTTACGATGCTCCCAGCCTCGCCGGCCGCACTCATGCCAACGTCATAGTCGAAGCACCCGATGTGGACGCGCAGTCGGCGAGGCTCTGTCGCGCTCCTGCGACCGCGATCGTGCACCTCGTGAGGAAAAACGCCACCCTTCGCGGTCGCTCCGAGTTCCACCGAGTAAGCGAACACGTCGTATCCGTCGTAGGCCAAGCCGCGCTCTCGAGCTTGACGAGCGACGATATTTCGCTCGTGGCTTGTACGACGGGCGAAGATCGCGCTCTCATCGAGCTCCTGGTGACGGCGGCCCTGGTCGAGGATGATATCGACCTCAACTTCAACCCCGATGCCGATGTAGCGATCATCTATGCGCTCCTACGGCAAAATCTGCCTCAGACCCGCCGAGGGCTCCTGTCGCAACGCCTGGAGACCCTCCGGCGCGCCGTGGAGCAGTCCATGGCCACGAACATCATTCCCACCCTGGCGACGCTGGACATCGACGCCCTGATGGAGCTCTTCGAGGCCAAGATGGTGGATCTCGTGCTTGAAGCCAGGGAAGATGGCGGCAAGTCGTTCGACGAGGTGCTCGCCACGGCTGGGCTCGCCCTCGCGTCCCAGCAGGAATTCGTACGCGCGGTCATTCTGCACGAGGGACCGGCAGGCGACTTCTGGGGCAACCTATCCCAGGATACAGCGCTCTCCGGGGAGACCATCGATCGCCTCAAGCGGACCATGCAATTGGGGGCGCTCACACGATATCACGCGCCGCTCGTCGCGAGGCTTCATGCGATGTACGATGACCAGACGCTCACGAGCCCCCGTGATCTCGCCCGATACGATGAAGCCGGCTGGAAAGGCGTACTTGTTCCGGAGGATGGCCCGCCAATCTCCCCCCCGCCGGACACGCCCGGAGCGAACGAGATCCAGCGCATGGACAATTACGCCAAGATTCTCGAGCGCACGGTCGAGACGGCTTTCCCTACCGCAGTCATCGCGGACCGGGTGACCGACGAGGTGCCGGGGGCCGGTATCAACGTGTTTTTCGAGAACAACCCGGAATTCGAGTTCGGCGCGGTGCGCGTGTCGAGGTATCTCGCGCAAAGCGATCGGATGACGGGCGTAAGCAGTGTCGCCGCGGTTACCGAGCAGCTGAAGAAGCTCGAGCGGATCTTCCGCATCACGCCCCTCTGCCACGAGATCAAGCAGCTCTTGGATGCCGGTCTCCACTCGGCGCAGAGCATCTACCGCATGGGCAAGCGCCGGTTCGTTGCCAAATTCGGGCCGACGATGAGAACGGAGCGAGCCGAGGCAATCTTCGGCAGGGCTTGCTGGATCACATCCGCCGCCACCGCGCTCTTCGCTAAATTCGGCAGCAAATTCAACGGCCTGCAGCTCTTCTCCCTGCCGAACCTGACCGCCTCCGCGGCCAGCCCGCACGCCGATATCGCAGATTGGGCATCGCTCTTCGGCTCCCCGGATGGCTGCGCGTGCGAGCATTGTCGCTCCGTGTACGGTCCTGCCGCCTATCTCGTCGACCTTCTCGAGTATCTGGATCGGCAAGACTCCAATCTCTCGTATTCCAGTCCCGAGGTGGGGAAGTTCTCGGCGAGGGACGCCCTCATCGGCGATCTGAGCGTGCCCTCGGGGCTCAAAGGTCGAAGGCCGGACATCGCGCATCTCCTGCTCTCTTGCAAGAATACGAACACGACACTGCCCTACATCGATCTCGTCAACGAGATCCTCGAGGTCGTCGTTGCCAACCAGGTGGAGGAGCCCGATCTCCTCTGGCCAGCGAACATCACGAGCGAAGGGACGGCGCAGGAGCTCTTGGCCGAGCCCGAGATCATCCACCCGAACGCCCGCCTCGCGGCGTATGCCGAGCTCGCGGACGCCATTCATCCCTTCGAGCTGCCGTTCCACCTGTGGGGCGAAGAGGCACGCGTCTACCTCGAACATCTCGGCGTGCAGCGACACGAACTGCTTGAAACCTTCCTCGCGCCGGCCGACGAGATCGCGCGCGAGCGACTGCGCATGTCGAAGCGGGAGTGGGAGATCGTGACTGCACAGTCGTCGCCGACCCCGCCGACCACGGCGGCCTGCTGGGGCATGACGGGGTCGGAGTGGATCACCCATGACGAGCACGGGATCAAGCACGTCTCCGTATTCTTGCAGAAGGCCGGCATCTCGTTCGAGGAGTTGCGAGAGCTGTTCGCCACGAAATACGTGAATCCGATCACTCCGTCGACGGTAAAATTGAACCCCGAGGCGGGTTGCGACATCGACGCCAAATTGCTGGACGGGCTCGATGAAGAGGTGCTCGGCAGGATTCATCGCTTCCTGCGGCTGCGCAAGCGGCTCGGCTTCAGCATCACCGAGCTCGACTGGACAGTCTCCGCGTTCGGAGCGACGGACATCGACGCGGAGCTCGTGCGCCACGTGGCCGATCTCGTCGCATTGCGGAAGGAGCTCGATCTGCCTCTTCCTGTGCTGCTCTCGTTCTGGGGCGACATCGGGACGTATTCCACCGAATGGGGCACGTCGCTCTACGAGGCGACGTTCCTTACCAAGTCGGCGTTGGCCCAATCCGCTGCGTTCGCGGACGTGCCGAGCGGGCCCGTGGCGAGCCCGGTGATCGAACATGCGGCTGGGATCTGTGTTGCCCTGCGCATCAACATGCTCGAGTTCGGTCTGCTGGCCATTCCCGAGGTCGCCGAGCAGCAGATGGGCATCACGAGCCCGCTCGCCGTGGGCGAGCTTCTTTCGCTGGCCAACCTATCCCGGCTCCACCGTATCGTCGCGCTGGCCAGAGGGCTGCGGATCGGCATCCAGGACCTCCTGGTCCTTCTCTCGCTCTCGGGCCTCGAAGCGCTCACGATCGACCCCTTGCAGCCGGCCGTGCCGGCCACGACGCGGGCGGTCGTCGAGCTCGCGAGAAAGGTGCAGCGCTCGAAGCTCACGATCGCGGAATTGCATTATCTGGTACGGCACGCCGCGCCACCCGGGACGCAGGCGGGGCTCTCGGAAGAGAGGCTGAGCAAGCTGGCGTCCGAGATCGAGACAATCGCAGAAGATATTGTGGCCGATACCGCAGTCGTCGTGGACTCCGTCGGCGACATCACGCGTGCACGTCTCGAGGAGTTGCTCGAGGGCGCGACCGCTACCGAGCGCGCCACGCGCGCCGAGGCCATCGTCGCGGTGATCGAAGGCCGTTCGGCACTCGACAAGGAGCAGCAGCGAGGCCTCGTCGACGCCGAGCTCTTGGCATTCTTCGGCGCCGATAACATCGCAAACGCCATGGATAACCTCGTCGGACCCATGATCGTCCCGACGCCGCCTCCCGAGGAGTCCCCGGTCGGCCCTCCCGCGATCCCGGAGGTGGAGCAGCGGTTCGCGTATCTCCTCGCATTTCTGCAGAACCACGTGCGCAGGACGCAGACCAAGATCCAGGTCGAGCACAAGCTCACCTTCGAGATGAAGCTCGAGCCCGAAACGCTCGAACACCTGCTGACGCAGACGCTGAACTCGTTCGCATCGAGCGGAGCACGAGCGCTCTTCGATTTCATGCCGGGGATGCACGCGGCGCTCGGGTACGCGCCGCCCACGCCCGCGGACCCCGAGCAGCAGCACCCGGCAAAAGCGATCCGTCGGTTGCACAAGGCTGCGCTGGTCGTGACGCGGCTCGGGCTCGACGCTTCGGAGCTCGATTGGCTCTATCCGACAGATGAACTGCCGATTTGGCTGGACCTGAACAGGCTCCACCTCGTCGAGGGGAACGACGAGGCCGCCGATCGGCAGGCACGTTTCCGCGACCTGATGCGGCTCGTCGACCTCGTATCCTTCCTCGACACGCTGCCGCAGGGACACGTGGACCTGCACCCTCTTTTCGAAGCAGCTTCCGATGCTTCGGCCCCGGAGGATCTCGATTCCTTCTGCCAGATGCTCGCCGAGCGACTCGGCTGGGCGCCCGATCAGGTAAAACATCTCGCCGCGACCGCCTTCGGGTTCAAGGTCTACCCCGTCGCGGAATCGGACTTCCTCGATGAGAAGGCCATACTCTGCCTGCATCGCGCACTTCAGGTCCTCGCGCAGCTGGGAGCCTCGGCCGAGCAGGCGGTTCTCTGGGCCAGCGTGGACGCCCCGCTCCCGCCCGATGCCCAGAATGCCGCGGACATCGTGCTCGACATCAAGCGCGTGGCGCGGGCCAAGCACGACGACGCCGGCTGGAGCGAGGTCGCGCGCCCGCTGCGGGACATGTTGCGGACGAAGCAGCGCGACGCGCTGGTCCGGTATCTGGTCGCGAAGCGGAACCTTTCGGGGCCGAACGAGCTCTTCGACCAGCTGCTCATCGACGTCGAAATGAGCCCGTGCCAGCTCACGTCCCGCATCAAGCAGGCCATCAGCTCCGTCCAAACCTTCGTGCAGCGGGCGCTCCTCGGACTCGAGGAAAGCGTGCCGGAGCTCGGCGAAGAGGCCGCGCGCGAATGGGATTGGATGAAGAGCTACAGGATCTGGGAGGCGAACCGGAAGGTATTCCTCTACCCGGAGAACTGGATCGAGCCCGAGCTGCGCGACGACAAGACGCCGTTCTTCGAGACGCTGGAGAGTCGGCTACTGCAAGGAGAGGTCACCGCGGAGTCGGCCGAGTCGGCGTACCGGGAGTACCTCGGGAGCCTGCATGAGGTCAGCCGGCTCGAGGTGGCGGCGATATGCCACGAGCGCGAGGACGACGACGAACCCGTCGATATCGTGCACGTCATCGCTCGGACGTATTCGATGCCGCGCAAGTACTATTACCGGAGGTGGATCGATTCGAGCTACTGGACGCCCTGGGAGAAGGTCGATCTCGACATCCCGGGAGACCACCTCCTGGCCACCGTCTGGAATCGGCGCCTCCACCTGTTCTGGCCGATGTTCGAGCCGTACGCGACCGAGGACAACAAGAAGCGCCAGCGGGTCAACCTCGCATGGTCCCAGTACCAGAGCATTGGGTTTGGCCCCGTCGCGATGACGAAGGGTAGCGCCATCGTGATCGGTGACAGCGGCGACCTGAGCTGGATGTCGCTCGCGTCGGAGCACGAGAACGGCAAACTGCGGATCGATTGCCTGACCAGCATGTACGCGGTATTCTTGAAATTGAACGAAGACCCAATTCCGTGGGCACCGCATCAGTTTCCACTGCTGCCGCCAGTCGCGTATTACCGCAAATTCGGTCACTTCCTGCTCGACCCGTGCGTCGGGGCCATGGAAGCCGCCCCGTCGGTTCAGCCCGATTTCAATGGGTGGGGCCCGCAACACGCCATACCGGCGCGCATGCAGCTGATGGAAGTGGTGGATGACAAGAAGCCAGGAACTGACGATTTCTTTCGCATTCCGGCGCCCAAGGGCTTTCTACAATTGGCCGGTGGTACTCCTCCCATCACTTTGCTCCAGAAAACGCCCGGGCAGTTCTCCGTGCTCATGGACCGGGCCTACGAGAACGTGGTGCTCGACAACAAAGCGCGCGACGTGCTCGTGTACTCAGACAGCACACGTACGTTCTTCATGGATACCCGTTACCAGACGACGGTCACATGGAGGGACATCCTGCAGGCCTTCCCGAACGCCCCGGCGCCCGTGGGACGGGATGCTGCGCATGAGCTCGATCCGATTATCACCGAATGGGCCAACGAGCCCAAGCTCGACCTTGGCGTGAATACTACGGTCCAAGGCTTCTACCGCTTCCACACGTTTTACCACCCCTACGTGTGCGAATTCGTGCGGCAACTCGAGCGACACGGGATCGACGGGCTGCTGCGGTGGGACATGCACGGGTCGACGCCCCTCCAGCTCGAATGGGTGAGCATCCATGACAAGTACCAGCCAACGCAACACGTAGGACAACCATTCCCAATCGAGGACGTCGACTTCTCCTTCGGGGGCGCCTATTCGCTGTACAACTGGGAGCTCTTCTTCCACGCGCCATTCCTCGTCGCCACGCGCCTCTCCAGGAACGGCCGGTTCGAAGAGGCGGATCGCTGGTTCCGCTACATCTTCGATCCGACGGGTGGAGTACCGGGAAGTGGGCCGGAGCGCTTCTGGAACGTCCGCCCCTTCCGCGAGAACCTCGATCTTGCCTCGATTCAGGCGCAGCTCGAGCAGCTCGCCGCGGAGAACCCGAACGCCAAGCTACTCGCGGAGCTCTTCGGCGTGTCTTCCGATTCGAGCGCCACGCAGGACATGACCGCGCAGATTGACCGCTGGAGGGAGAATCCCTTCAATCCGCACCTCATCGCGCGTATGCGGCCGCTCGCCTACCAGAAGTCGGTCGTGATGAAGTACGTCGAGAACCTCCTTTCGTGGGGCGACAGCCTCTTCCGGCGCGATACGATGGAGTCGATCAACGAGGCCACGCAGCTCTACATCCTCGCGTCGCGGATCCTCGGCGACCGACCGCGCCTCGTGAAGACTCAGGGCGTACCGCCCAAGTCCTACGCCGAGCTCGAGCCCAACGTCGATGCGTTCTCGAATGCGCTGGTCGAGCTCGAACCGCTCATCCAAGTACCGCCGGATCCGAACCTGCGATGCGCGCGCAGCGAGCCGGTGCCGGTGCTTCGGACGCTCTACTTCTGCGTGCCGCCGAACGATGAAATGCTGGCGCTTTGGGATACCGTCGAGGATCGCCTGTTCAAGATCCGGCATTGCATGAACATCGACGGCACGGTACGGCAGCTCGCGCTCTTCGAGCCCCCGATCGATCCGGGGTTGCTCGTGAAGGCCGCTGCGGCCGGGCTGGATTTCGGCGAGCTGCTCTCCGAGGTCAATGCCCCGATCCCCATCTATCGTTTCTCGGTGCTCCAGCCCAAGGCAGTCGAGTTCGCGAGCAGCGTGATCTCCCTGGGCGCGTCGCTCCTCACAGCGCTCGAGAAGCGCGACGGGGAGGCACTCTCACTGCTGCGACAGACGCAGGAGATCGAGATGCTGGAGAGCGTGCGCGAGGTGCGCAAGCGTCAGGTCGATGAGGCCAGGGAGTCGCTCGAAGCCATCCGGCGCTCAAAGGCTATCGTCGAGGAACGGTGGACGTTCTATCGAGATATCAAGAAGGAGATCGAACAGGAAGAGACCCAACGTGAGCGCGCCGAGCAGGCCAAATGGGTCAATGTGGCCGCGGAAGCGACCCAGCTCCTCGCCTCGGTCATCAACCTGGTCCCACAATTCCACATCGGAATGACCGGGCTCATTCCGACCTTCAAGGCCGAACAGGGCGGTCGCTCCGTCGCAGAGGCGGTGAGCGCCGTTGGGAGGGCAGCTTCGGCGGTCGCATCGTACCTGAGCGCGGAATCTGCGCTCGCAGGGATCGCGGCGAGCAACGAGCGCCGCTGGGCCGAATGGAAGCTGCAAGAGCGCCTTGCGCAGAAGGAGCTCGAGCAAATCGACCGTCAGATTCTTGCCGCAGAGGTTCGTCTGGACATTGCCAAGAAGGAATTCGCGAATCACGAGCTATCTGCAAAAAACGCGAAGGAGGTCGAGGATTACCTCAAGACCAAGTACACGAGCGAAGAGCTTTACGACTGGATGGTCTCGCAGGTTGAAAGCGTGTACTTCCAGGCCTACAAGCTCGCGTACGAGCTCGCAAAGCGGGCCGAGAGGGCGTTCCAATTCGAGCTCGCTCAGCCGGGTGCGAGTTATATCACATTCGGCTACTGGGACAGCGTGAAGAAGGGACTGCTTGCTGGTGAGAGGCTCCAGCTTGCGCTCCGGCGCATGGAGGCCGCGTACCTCGAGCAGAACAAGCGCGAGTACGAGATCACGAAGCACATCTCGCTCGCCGAGATCGATCCGCAGGCGCTTCTGAGACTGCGGGAAACGACTAAATGCGAGATCAAGCTTCCCGAAGCGCTCTTCGATCAGGACTGGCCGGGGCATTACCTGCGCCGGATCAAGTCTGTGAGCATGACGGTACCGGTCGTGAATGGGCCGTACGCGAGCGTCAACTGCAAGCTCACGTTGCTGAAGAGTAGCGTGCGGATGAAGAGCGGCGGAGATGGCTACGCGCGTGACGACCAGCCTGGGCAGCCGGATGCTCGCTTCCTCGAGCATTACGGCGCCGTTCAATCGATCGTTACGAGCAGTGGCCAGAGCGACGCGGGGCTCTTCGAGCTGGTATTCCGTGACGAACGTTATCTGCCCTTCGAGGGGAGCGGCGCCGAGAGCACGTGGCGAATCGAGCTCGACGGGAAGACCAACCGGTTCGACCCCACGGCGGTTCACGACGTGGTCCTTCACGTGCGCTACACGGCGCGGGACGGCGGGGAGTTGCTCAAGACTGGTGCGCTCGACGCGCTCGGGGCTCTGAATCCGTCGGATGCGGGCCCGACCGGCTTCCGCCTCTTCAGCGCGAAGACGGACTTCCCCGACGCATGGCACGTGTTTCTCACGGGGGAGGGCGAGCCGGCGACCCATACCCTCTCGTTGCCGCTTGCGCTGCGGCATTTCCAGCCGCTCGTCGGGAGTCGCCAGCTCGAGATCAAGAAGGTACACCTTTTCGCCAAACGGTCCGACGGCACGGACGGCTCGGTGACGGTCGCTCTCGACGCGGCGGGTGACTCGCTCACGGGCATCGAATTGATCGCAGGGGAGTATGGAAAGCTCCTCGTTGCCAGCATCGACGATGTCGCACCCGAACCGCCGCCCGAGCCCGAGCCCAAGACGTACCTCGACGCGCCGATCCCGATTCTGGTGGAGACGTCGACCGAATTCGCGCCGTGGACGCTGTCCGTCGGCAACGCGACGCCCGGCGAACTCGAAGATCTCTGGATCGTCTGCGAGTACCAGAAGCAGCAATAGATTCGAGCGACGCGGGAAACAGGAGAGAGGGCACGCCATGGAGCAGAAAGGTTTTGCACCGAAGCCGAAGACGACCGCGCCCGAGGCGGTCAAGGCCCCGAGCCCGTCGCTTCCGAAGGGGGGCGGCGCGGTTCGTGGGCTCGGCGAGAAATTCGCCGCGAGCCTGGTGAGCGGCACGGGATCCCTCACGGTCCCGATCGCGGTTTCGCCGGGTCGTGGCGGGTTCGGGCCCGAGCTCGCCGTCGCGTACGATTCCGGCGGCGGCAACGGGCTCTTCGGTGTGGGCTTTCGGCTCTCCGTGCCCTCGATCTCTCGCAAGACCGAACGTGGTTTGCCCGAGTACGAGGACCTCCGCGAATCCGATGTGTTCATCATGTCGGGCGCGGAAGACCTCGTGCCGAAGCTCGATGAGGATGAGCAAGGCAACTGGGTGCGCGACGTCCCGAAGGACGACGCCGTCGAGCGAATCGAGCGGTATCGTCCCCGGGTGGAAGGTCTCTTCGCGCGCATCGAGCGCGTCACGGAGAAGGCGAACGGGAACGTCTACTGGCGTGCCACGACCAAGGACAACGTAACGAGCATCTATGGCCGGTCCGAGGGGGCTCGGATCACGAGCCCCTGGGCCCAGACCAAGGTCTTCTCATGGCTGCTCGAGCGCACCGAGGACGCGCTCGGGAACATCATCGTCTACGACTACAAGTCTGAAGACTTCGCGAATGTGCCGAATGCCATCTACGAGAGGCAACGGCTCGCGGGTGACGCGCCGGTTGTCAACCGCTACCTCAAGCGGATCCGGTACGGGAATACAGTACCATTCCAGGCACAGGGTTTCCTGTTCGAGGTCGTCTTCGATTACGGCGAGCACGGTGCAGCAACGCCGACGCCCGTGGAGGAGAACACCTGGCCCTGCCGGCAGGATCCGTTCTCGAGCTACCGCTCGACGTTCGAGATCCGCACGTACCGTCTTTGCCGGCGGGTGCTGATGTTTCACCACTTCCCCGAGCTCGGCGAGGATCCCGTGCTCGTGCGTTCCACCGACTTCACGTACGCCGAGGGGCCGGCCCTCACCCGGCTCGTGTCGGTCACGCAGTCGGGGTACATCAAGACACAGAGCGGGTACTCGAAGAAGTCTCTGCCGCCGCTCGAGCTCGGATATTCGCTGCCCGAGCTCCAGACCGCCGTCAAACTGCTCGATCCACGTAGCCTCGAAGATCTACCCGGCGGCGTGGATGGGCAATCCGCGCGATGGGTCGACCTCGACGGCGAGGGCATTCCCGGCGTGCTCTGCGAGCAGCAGGGGGCATTTTACTACAAACAAAACCTCGGTGATGGGCACCTCGCCCCGGCACGGCGGCTCTTGAGCCAGCCGGCCCTGGCATCGCGCGGCGGGGCGCAGCTCCTCGACGTCGGGAGCGAGGGGCGACAGTGCCTCGTGGAGCTCACCCCGGAGGGTACCTCGGGCTATCACGAGCGCACGCCGGAGGGCGGCTGGGGGCCTTTCGTGCCGTTCCCCTCGCAGCCGAACGTCAACTGGAACGACCCGCGGGTCCGCTTCATCGACCTCTCCGGCGATGGGCTCGACGACATCCTGGTCACGACCGATCACGTGCAGCTCTGGTACCCGTCGCTCGGCAAGGGAGGCTGGGGCACGCCGCGGGTGTTGCCGAAGGTCTACAACGAGGACAAGAGCCCGACGCTCGTGTTCGCGGACATGACGCAGGCGATCTTCGTCGCGGACATGAGCGGGGACGGTTTGCCCGACATCGTGCGCATCCGCAATGGAAGCATCTGCTACTGGCCGAACCTCGGGCGAGGGCGGTTTGGCGCCAAGGTACAGATGAGCAAGGCGCCGCTGTTCGATGATTCGCACAGGTTCAATCCGCGCCGCATTCGTCTTGGCGATATCGATGGGACCGGGACCACGGACATCGTGTACGTGGCGGGCGACGGGGCGGTCATCGTGTTCAACCAGGCGGGGAACGGCTGGAGTGAGCCGGTGCGAATGCCGGGGTTCCCGACGGCTGATTCCATGTCGACCGTGGGCGTGATCGATCTGCTCGGGTCGGGGACGGCGTGCATCGTGTGGTCGTCGCCGTGGCGGGGTGTGGCGAAGCCGCCGATGCGGTACATCGATCTCTTGGGCAGCAAGAAGCCGTACCTGCTCACGTCGGTCAAAAACAACCTCGGGGCCGAGACGAAGCTCGAGTACGCGCCCTCGACGAAGTTTTACCTGGAGGATCTGAAGGCCGGAAAGCCGTGGGTGACGCGGCTGTCGTTTCCCGTGCATGTGCTCACGCGCGTGGAGACGTTCGACGCGATCAGCAAGGCGCGGTTCGTCAGTACGTACAAGTATCATCACGGGTACTACGACGGGGCAGAGCGAGAGTTCCGGGGGTTTGGCCTCGTCGAACAGTATGACACGGAGTCGTTCTCGGCCGAGCGCGGGAAGGGGCTCTTCGCCGAGGCCGCGCCGGTGGAGGAAGAGTTCCACCTGCCGCCGGTGCTCACGAAGACGTGGTTCCACACGGGCGCGTTTTTCGACAGGAGCCGGATCGCGAGGCAGTTCGCGAAGGAGTATTACGCAGGTGACGGGCAGAGACCGGAATTGCCGGACGCCGTGCTGGAGACAGGGTTGTCGCCGCGGGATCTGCGTGAGGCGTGTCGGGCGCTCAAGGGGCAAATCCTCCGCACGGAGGTCTACGCGCTCGATGGTTCCGAGGCGAAATCGCATCCGTATGTGGTGACGGAGAGCTGCGCGGAGATCCGGCGCGTGCAGCCGGCGACGGCGAAGGCGTTCGGGTCTTTCCACGCGTGGGTGCGCGAGAGCGTGGAGGTGCATTACGAGCGCAACCCGAGCGATCCCCGCGTGGTCCATACGCTGGCGCTCGAGGTGGATCCGTTCGGGCACGTGAAGCGTTCGGCATCGATTGCGTATGCGCGGCGGACGATCCCCAGCGAGATGCCCGAGCAAGGGCTCCTGGCGACGCTCGCCGAGAGCGACGTGGTTGACGAGTACGGGGAGACGGATTGGGACCGAGTCAGCGTGCCGATCGAGACGCGGACGTACGAGCTGACGGGGCTCTCCACGACACGGAGCGCGCTGTTCTCGTTCGGCGACGTCCTCAGCGCCGCGAACGCCGCCGTTGCGATCTCCTACGAGTCGACGCCCAACGGCAGCACGATGCAAAAGCGCCTGGTCGAGCGGGTACGACAGGTTTACTACGACAGCACGACGCTGTCCGGGTCTTCCCCCGCAGCGCTGCCTCTCGGCACGATCGACGCGCTCGCGCTGCCCTACGAGACGTACGCGCTTGCCTTCACTCCAGGCCTCTTGACCGCGGCCTATGGCACGCGCGTGACCTCGACCATGCTCACCGAGGGCGGGTACATCGAAGAAGACGGCGAGTACTGGGTGCGAACTGGCCGTCAGGTGTTCGACCCGAACAAGTTCTACCTGCCGGTCGAGATCCTGGATCCGCTCGGCAACTCCACGACCATCACGTACGACGATCACAACTTGCTCGTGACGTCCGCCGAGGACCCGCTCGGCAATACCGTCATCGCGACAAACGACTACCGCGTCCTCGGGCCCACGCTCGTCACCGACCCGAACGGCAATCGCAGCGCCGCGAAGCTCGACGAGCTCGGGATGGTCGTGGCGACGGCCGTGATGGGCAAGGTCGGCTCGAACGACGGGGACACGCTGGAGGATCCAACCACGACGTTCGAGTACGACCTCGACGTATGGCGCACGACGGGCAAACCCAACGTCGTGCATGCCGCCGCGCGCGAGCGGCACGGGGATGCGCTGACGCCGTGGCAGCACAGCTACACGTACCTCGATGGGCTCGGGCGTGAGATCCTGAAGAAGGCGCAGGCCGAGCCCGGTCCGGCGCCGGTGCGGGACGTGAACGGAGGGCTTGTCAAGGACCAGAACGGCGCGGTAGTGTTGGCCACCGCCTCGCCGCGGTGGGTGGGCACGGGGCGCGTGGTCATTGACAACAAGGGCAATCCCGTCAAGCAGTACGAGTCGTTCTTTTCCGCCACCCACGAATACGAGGACGAACAGGAGCTCGTCGAGTGGGGCGTGACGCCAATCCTGCGTTACGACCCGCTCGGCCGGCTCATCCGAACGGACCTGCCGAACGGGACGCATTCGCGGGTAACGTTTACGCCCTGGCAGCAAGCGAGCTGGGACGGGAACGATACGGTGCTCGAAACGGGCAACCCCTGGTATGCCGCGAGGCAGGCGAGCGCGACGCCGACGCCTTCCGCGCAGGAGCAGCGGGCGGCGGAGTTGACCGAGGAGCATGCGGGGACGCCGGCTCTGGTGCATTTCGACGTGCTGGGCAGGCCGGTGCGCGGGGTGGAGGATAACGGGGCCGCGGGGGCGTACACGACGAAGGCAGTTCTCGACATCGAGGGGAATCCGCGGGCGATCGTGGATGCCCGTGGCAATACCGCGATGGCGTATGTCTTCGACATGCTCGGGCGGACGCTGTACCAGAAGAGCTGCGACTCCGGGGAGCGGTGGACGCTGGCGAATGTGCTCGGGACCCCGATTCGGGGGTGGGATGGCCGGGGGCATGTGGTGCGCTCGGTGTACGATGCGCTGAATCGGCGGACGGGGCTGTGGGTGCAGAAGGGGTCGGATCCGGAGGTGCTCGCCGAGGTGACGGTGTATGGCGAGGGGCAGACGGATCCGGAGGACGTGAATCTGCGTGGGAAGGTGTACCAGGTAAAGGACGGGGCCGGGGTCGTCACCTCGGTCGAGTACGACTTCAAGGGGAATCTGCTGGAGAGCCAGCGGCAGCTCGCGCAGAACTACACGACGCAGCTCGATTGGTCGGGTACGGTGACGCTCGAGACGGAGGTGTTCACGCAGACGACGGCATACGATGCTCTGAATCGGCCGACGAGCCTGACCACGCCGGACCAGAGCGAGATCAAGCCCGTGTACAACGAGGCGAGTCTACTGGAGAAGGTGGAAGCGCGGATTCGGGGTGCGAGTAGCTGGACCACGTTTGTCGATGACATCGACTACGATGCGAAGGGGCAGCGGGAGAAGATCGTTTACGGGAACGGGGTGGTCACGGAGTACAGCTACGATCCGCTGACCTATCGGTTGACGCGGCTCATGACGACGCGGACCTCGGACAACGTGCTCCTCCAGGATCTGCGATACACGTACGATCCGGTGGGCAACATCGTCGAGATTGCCGACCTGGCGCAGGAGGAACTCTACCACAACAGCGAGCTGGTCGAGCCGGTCTGGAAGTACGAGTACGACGCGACCTACCGACTGATCGAGGCCACGGGGCGGGAGCATTCGGGGCAGAATGCGGATATCCAGCAGGATGCCAATGGGTTCCCTCTGGTGAGTGCGGCAAACCCGAATGATCCGCAGGCAATGCGGAACTATGCCGAGAGCTTCGAGTATGATGCGGTCGGCAACATCTTGAAGATGATTCATGCCGCACAGGGCAGCGCGGGGAGCTGGACGCGGCGGTCTGACATCGCGACGACGAGTAACCGGCTTCTCGGGACGAGCTTGCCAGGGGATGCGCTGGGGCAGTACTCGGCGGCGTACACGTACGACGAGCACGGAAGCATGACGTCGATGCCGCATTTGGATGGCATCGAGTGGGATTTCAAGGATCAGAAGCGCGAGGTCGACAAGGGCGGCGGGGGGACAGTCTACTTCACGTACGACGCTGGTGGGCAGCGGGTACGGAAGGTTTGGGAGCATAGCGGGATCGTCGAGCAGCGAATCTACCTCGGGGCCTTCGAGGTGTACCGGAGGCATGAACTCGGGAATGTGGTGCTGGAGCGGGAGACGCTTCATGTGATGGATGATGCGCGGCGGATCGCGATGGTGGAGACCAAGACGGTCGACACGTCGGATTCGAACCTCGTCGTGACATCGCGGGTGAGGTATCAGCTCGGGAATCACCTCGGCTCCGCCGCTCTGGAACTCGATGGAAGTGGGCTCGTCATCAGCTACGAGGAATACCACCCCTACGGGACGACGGCCTACCACGCTGTGGCGAGCGGGGTGGAGGTCAGCGCGAAGAGGTACAGGTACACGGGCAAGGAGAAGGACGAGGAGACGGGGCTCTATTACCACGGGGCGAGGTACTATGCGCCATGGTTGGGACGGTGGACGAGTGCGGATCCAGCGGGGATGGTGGATGGGCCGGGGGTGTATACGTATGTGAGGGGGAGTCCGGTTCGGTTGCACGACCCGGGAGGAGACCAATCGAAGCCAGTCGAGATTCGGACCTCCGAACGTCCGCAGGGAGCGGACGTGCGGATGTGGGCACGGCTCCCTGGCACGAAGGCAAACGTGTTTACCGGCGACGAGGCGGCGGTGCGAGCTGCTGCTGCTAAAGCCGGGGTTCCGGTATACATTTATGACCCCGATGCGCCGTCGCGACGTGATGCCACGATTAAGGCCCATCTCGGCGATATGCAGTTATCGGCGGGTGGTGGGACTTCGGGGCATGACAAACCTAAAGAATCAGATAGTTGGTCGCAGGGGCTTGCCAAGCTTGACGCGAAGCTCTCGCTGGGAGAGAATGAACAGTTGGCGACGAGCTTGTATGGGGTACACGGAGGGGCTAACCCAGATGCAGACTCAAACCCGACGAAACAGGCATTCTTCGCGGGCGTGAGCCTTGGCATGATCGCACTCGACGTTGCAGGAGTTGCTGGTATAGTGCGAGGGCTCACGAAGAAGGCCGTTGAGAAAGTAACGGAAAAACTTGGCCTTAAGGGGTTCGAGGAAGCAACCGAGGAAGCAATTACCAAGGGCGCCAAAGAGACCGTCGATGCGATGGCCGCATCAGCGTCGAAGCATGGCGATGATGTTGCCATCGGCGTTGCAAAGGGTGGACTCCCGATTGACAAGTTAAGAACAACTTTGAGCACGGCGTCGGTGGCTTATAAGGGGACCACCAAGCTTGGTCACGCACTCTCTAAGCATGCAGGGCGACACCCGGAGATATGGGGTAAAGTTACTGGTACGCAGTCCACGTGGCATAGTCAGGCGATGAAGCATTTCAGGGACATTTACAGAGGTCCCGGAGCGTTCAGTAAGGTCACGGACCCCAAAACAGGGATATCCTGGATTGAGAAGCGACTGTCGGACGGCCGCGGGATCAGACTAAACCTAGACTACACATTCAAGGGTTTCGTGGACTAACACCTTAGGGATCCCCCAGCCCAGCTTTGCTGGGGAAGTAGGCGGAGTTTGATATTTCCGGAGTCCGAAGGCGGAACCCCCTTCGTGAGCCGCTCAAAGCATCACGAAGGGGGTTGCTGTGGACGAGTACAGCAGTCTCAACCACACGAAGTGGGAGTGCAAGTACCACGCGTGTTCATCCCGAAATTTAGGGCGAAAGGTGCTGTACGGGGAGCTTCGCCGCTACCTCGGTCCGCTCTTCCGGACCCTTACCGAGCAGAAGGAGAGCCGGGTCGAGGCGGGGCACCTCATGCCGGACCACGTTCACATGATGCTCTAGATCCCGCCGAAGTATGCAGTGACGCAAGTTGTCGGGTACTTCGTCTCGACCATAGTGATAGACGAAGCCGTCATCCGTGAGTACATCCGGAACCAGGAGGCAGAAGACCGGCGGGTCGTGCAACTATGCCTCCTGTAGAATTGTAGAATCGAGCGCCACCTTCAGGTGGCTCCCAAGGCCGCTCGTGGGCGGCCCATAATCCAGCCGCTTTGAGCGGCTCACACATCGAACCCCCCGGTTTTACCGGGGGATCCTTTGGGGCTGATGCGATGGGACAAGTGGTAGAGCTAGTCTTCGAGGTTGAGACGCACGCGCAAGCTGCGCACCTGGTTTCTGATATATTGCAT
The DNA here is from genome assembly GCF_009649845.1 of Polyangium spumosum. NCBI lineage: Bacteria > Pseudomonadati > Myxococcota > Polyangiales > Polyangiaceae > Polyangium > Polyangium spumosum. Next base: position 3,575 of record NZ_WJIE01000035.1, on the reverse strand, counting down.
GACACGGAACAGAGTAGGTGCTTGGAAGTTGATGGACGCGCCAGTTGCGATGTTAAGGAGATCCCTGAGCTGCTTGCGGGGAACCCAACGGTGCTCTTCATCATGCCGTCACCTGTCCAAATCGGGGAGATCGGATTGGTGCCGAATGTAGGCCTCCGTGTAGTGCGTGTACCAGGGGGGTTTGACGTAGAGCTGAGCGTTGATCTTGACGACATCGGCAATCCTGAGGCTTTGGCACGAGCCATGTTTTCCTACGCTCAACGGCTGGCAGCGTCACACGAGGTAAAGTCATTTTACGCTGGGCTGGAGCCAGCAAGCGATGAGGACACACGAATATTCACTGGCAGCGAGCTCGGTCCCTATAGCTTTCCGTCGCATGAGTAGGAGCAACCGGGCCTGAATTGACGCGCTAGCACTACTCTGCCACCTTCACCCACACGTTCATATCGGCACGAGCGCCCGCACTGTCGCTCCGCACCGCGCGCATTTTTGGGGCGCAGCGAGCCTTTGAATCAATCGCCGCCGGATCTCCGGCAGCGATGGTTCAGGCGGCGGGCCGCTGCGCCCGGTCGTGTTTTTCTGCGTTACGTAGGTGCTGGAGGAAGGCGAAGGCCATCATCGTCAGGAGCGCGTGATGGTGCAGCGCGTGCCAGGAGCGGCACTCGACGTGGTCGAGCCCGAGCTCCTCCTTCATCTGCTGATGCGCCTGCTCGCAAACCCATCGCGCCTTGACCACCGATGCGAGGGTGCCGAGGTCAGTGTCGGCCGAGTAGTTCGACAGATAATACTTTCGCTCGCCGCTCGCGCGCTTTTCGCAGATGAGCCATACCTCTTCGCCAGGCCCGTGATTGTGTCCGACCACCTTCGGCCCATCAGCCACACGTACGCGGATCGCCGCGAAGGACGCGGTAAGAGGGCCCTTCGTGCCGTCCCGCCAGCTCACTTTCTCGAAGCCGTTCTTTGCTCGCGTGGAGAATACCTCGTGCGCCTTCTTCGGCGCGGCTGATACCTTGCCGCGCTTCGGCGGACGCCCGCCGGATCGTGTTCTCTCGGGCGCGGCCACACGTACGGACTTCGGATAGACGAGCTGGTTCGAGTTCACGCCAACCGCCCACTTGAGACTCAATCCTGAAAGCCCGCGCCGAAACGCGGCGCACGCGCCGTAGCCGGCGTCCGCCAGGACATCGCCGAACTCGAGGCCGCTCTGGACGATGCGCTCGACCTCGTCGAGCGCGATCTGCCACTTCGGTCGGAACACTACGTCCTCTGGCACCTTCGCGCGGCGCCGTCGCGCAGGATCGTGCGCCCACTCTTTCGTGAGGTAAAGCCGGAGCGCCACGGGGACGGGCACCTCGTCACGCGCGAGCGTGACGGAGACGAGTGCCTGGCAATTGGCGTTCTTGCCGAGCTGCCCGCAATATTGATGCGCGACGCCGACCGAGTGGGTCCCCTACTTCGGGATCGCCGTGTCGTCGATGACGAGATGCGCATCCTTGCCGCCTACGAGCGCTCCGGCCTTCTCGAGAAGCACGCGCTCGTGCCCGGCCGTGTCCCAGCGGGAGGTCGAGAGGAAGTGGTGAAGCTGCTGCGTCTCGCCCGGGCAAACCCGCGCAGCCATCGGTTCGATGCTCTTGCGGTCGCCAGGTCCGAGGAGCCCACGCATGTAGATCGGAGCCCACTTCTGCTGAGACGGGTAACCGAACTCGTGCAGAAACGGCAGAAGCCAGGAGTCGAACTCGCGCTCCCAGCGCTCCTCGGCCAGTTCGTCAGGGTGGAACGACGGTTTGACGGCGGTCACGCGGGCAAACCAGCGCAAAGGGAACCGATGGGCCAAATTTTTCGACACGGAGGGTCGCGACGCCCCGGAGATCAAGCCCGTAGCATGTCAGATCGCGGGCAGGATGGCTGGAGATGGCAGAGTAGTGCTAGAGCTGATCTCACAAACCACCCAGGAGCGCTCTGAGGAACAGGACAGGGCAGCGAAGGTGCACGAAGCCACGGAAGTTCTCGACGTGACGCTTGTATCTGTTCACGAGCCGACGAGAGCTGTGGAGCCATGCGAAAAGTAGCTCCACCTTCCAGTGGCACTTGTAGCGGCGGAGGGGGCCGATGGTCCTGGGGGAGGCGCTTGCGGTTCGAGCGTTGGGGTGCGAGCAGCTCGACTTCTCGTTCTTTGGCGAGCCGCGCGTGGATCGCGTCGCTGTTGTAAGGCCTTGTCGCCGATGAGCCGCGCTGGGAGCTGGCAGCTGTCGGCTTCGCGGCTGAAAGGTAGCTGTCGGAGCCCTCTAGAGCGCCGATCCCTTCAACTTCCCCGATCCTTCCGCGTACTTACACGAGGGGGATCGACAGGCGCTTGCCGACGTGATCCACTCTCCGCGGCTCGCCCAGCCCAACGGAGAAGTCACGTCTATGTCGACCGCCGTTCCGCGCTGGAATCCGAGCTCTGTCGCGACCCGCAGGGAGCAGATGCTCCTGGCCCGGCTGGGCAACCACCGGAAGCTGTTCGCGTTCCTTTATCAGCATCGCCTGGAGTTGTTCGACGACGCTTTCCAGGACGAGCTCGCGGCCATGTACCGCGACACCGGCGAAGGCAGGCTGCCTGTACCTCCAGCCTTGCTGGCGATGGTCTTGTTATTACAGGCGTATCACGGCGTATCCGATCGCGAGGCGGTCGAGTTGACGGTCGTCGATCTGCGCTGGCAGCTCGTGCTGAGCATCTTGGGAGCTGAAACGCAGGCGTTCGGGCAGAGCACCTTGCAGGCGTTCCGCGAGCGGATGATCGCGCATGGTATGGACCTCCGGATGCTCGAGCGCACGATCGAGCTCGCCAAGAAGACCCAGGGGTTCGACTGGAAAAAGTTGCCGAAGACGCTGCGCCTGGCGGTCGACTCGCGTCCCCTGGAAGGCGCGGGTCGTGTCGAGGACACGATAAACCTACTCGGCCATGCGGCTTTTAAGCTCCTGCGCGGAGCGGCCGCGTTACTCGAGCTGAAAGCGGAGCAAATCGCGGCGTGCGCGGGAGCCCCTGTATTCCTGGCGCCAAGCATCAAGACGGGCCTGGACATCGACTGGTTTGATCCCGAGCAAAAGGCGGAGGCGATCGCCGAACTCACGCGGCAGATCGACGCGCTGGAGGCGTGGATTCGCAGGCAGGCCGGCGCCGCGGCCGACGAGGCGCCGCTGAAGGAGCTGTTCGATTGTATCGCGCAGCTTCGCGCCCAAGATCTCCAGCCGGATCCGCCGGGAGGCGGCAAGCCCCGCATCCGCGAGGGCGTTGCCAAAGAGCGGCGTGTGTCGATCGAGGATCCGCAGATGCGCCACGGGCGCAAGAGCAAATCAAAGCGCTTCAAGGGCTACAAGCAACACATCGCGAACGACCTGGATACCGAGTTGATCCTGGCTGTCTCTGTTACACCTGCCAATCGTCCCGAAGGCGAGGGCGCGGCAGACCTCGCGAAGGATCTCTCACGATCCCCGAGGAATGACAAAATTGACGAGGTGTACATCGATCGCGCATACGTGAGCAGCGAGCTCGTACGAGATGCATCGGGTGCGGGAGCCCAGGTATTTTGCAA
>NZ_WJIE01000034.1 GCF_009649845.1 Polyangium spumosum | reverse complement strand
ACGGCGCAGCCCTCGGGGTGCTCGGCGCGCTCTCGACACTCGGCGCGGTCGTGCTCGACGGGCGCAGCCCTCGGGGCGCTCTCGGTGCTCGGGGCGATTGCGATGCGCACGGCGCAGCCCTCGGGGTGCTCGGCGCGCTCTCGACACTCGGCGCGGTCGTGCTCGACGGGCGCAGCCCTCGGGGCGCTCTCGGTGCTCGGGGCGATTGCGATGCGCACGGCGCAGCCCTCGGGGCGCTCTCGACGCTCGGCGCGCGCTCGGCGCGGTCGTGCTCGACGGCGCAGCCCTCGGGGTGCTCTCGACGCGCGGCGCGGTCGTGCTCGACGGGCGCAGCCCTCGGGGTGCTCTCGACGCTCGGCGCGGTCGTGCTCGACGGCGCAGCCCTCGGGGTGCTCTCGACGCTCGGCGCGGTCGTGCTCGACGGGCGCAGCCCTCGGGTCGCTTCGACGCTCGGGGCGATTGCGATGCGCACGGCGCAGCCCTCGGGGCGCTCGGCGCGGTCGTGCTCGACGGCGCAGCCCTCGGGGCACTCATAACGCTCGGCGCGATGCGGGCGCACGGTGCAGCCCTCGGGGTGCCCGGCGCGGCGTGAACGCACGAGCGGCGTCCCGCCACGCCTACGCCTGCTCTGTGACACGGTACGAATACCAGCCGAAAAACTACGCTTCGTGCCTTGGTGGCCTCGTTCTGTTGTCAACAATGCGCTGCCAGCAGCAGGAGAGGCAAGACGAGCAGCAGGGTGAGCGCGAGGCTCAGGACCAGACCGGTCGAACTCTCCCGCTCCCTCGAACCCAAGCATATTGTCAGGACCCCCAGACCTAGCGGAAGGAAGGCCCCGGCAGTGAGGAAACCCCTTGTGACACCGCTCCAATAACCATACCCCTTGTAACTTGCGACCCGCCAAAATAGCCACGCCGCACATCCATAGTTGGCGAGCATTATTATTACATAATACGGCATCCTTTTCATGAACAATGGCTTATCACGAGCGGCGAACGGCGGCAACGCGACGCGGGGCGGACGGCAGCCTTCGGGGGCGCTCTCGACGCTCGGGGCGCTCGGCGCGGTCGAGGTCGACGTCGCGGCCCTCGGGGCGCTCTCGACGCGCGGCGCGATGCGAGGCGCACGGCGCACCCCTCGGGGTGCTCTTGACGCTCGGGGCGATTGCGAGGCACACGGCGCAGCCCTCGGGGCGCTCGGCGCGGTCGTGCTCGACGGCGCAGCCGCCGGGGCGCTCTCGACGCTCGGCGCAGCTCTGATCATTCCGTCGGCGGGGAGGTCGGCTCTTGACAGCAAAAAACGCGCGGGTCAACGGCTTTGGGTTCGCTGATCAGTTCGCCGCCGCTTGCTTCGCACGTGCCGGGCTCATTCGCGATCCACTTCGCCTCCATGGATCCGAGCGAGAAAGCAGCGCCCCCAAAGCCGACGCAACTCCCCGGCACCGCCGGAACATCTTTGAAAAGAGGCATTGGAACCCCGGCGCATGCCGTATCCTGATATGCCGAAAACGAGACGGTGCATTGTGCGCCCGTGGGCTCCCCACATTCACAGGGCGAACAATCGACCTGACCATCAGTTCCCGAATAGAACACCAATCGCTCGGGAAACGCCGCTGGACATTGCGGCAGCTTCTGCTCGTCGACGGGCAGAAGGTATTGCACGCACTGACGAAATTCAGGAGGCGGCGGTTCCGTGCTTGGTAGACATACCTCTCCGGTAATGGGACAAGGGCCATCCGCTACTCCCTGACAAGCTTTCGCGAACTTGCCCCAGTAAATACCGTTCGCGAACGATCGCGGCTGTGGCGCGAACCCCGGGGGGGTAGGAACTGGATCGACGCTCGGCTCGCATGGCGACACGACCGCGGGGGCTAGCTCGATCGACGAAAAACTTCCTGGGGGGAGCACGGAGGGGGAGACACAAGAGCCATCCCAGCCTTCCGGACCGGGATAGTCCGTTGGATTGGCGCCTTGGCAGAAGCTTGCGGGATCCGCGGCGATACCCGCTGGCAATGAGCACGCCGCTGGACCACACGAGCAAGCCGCGCATTGGAATGATACGCTTAGGTCGGCGAATCCCGTATAAAACACGCCACTCGCGCGCTCGGGGCAATCGGGCGCTTCTTCCTCCGGTCCGATCCAGAGCAAAACCGCTCGCTCGCGGAAGTCCGATGTTCCCATGGGCACGCACTGTCCGCCGGAACGCTCGCACGATAGCGGCTCGATCGAGCCTCCCCCGTCGGGGGGGAAGCAATCACCATTAATATCGGCGTCAGGATTCGCATCGGGCAGACAGTAAACGTACGTATGCCAAGGCTCAGTCGTGCAGCCATTGATGACCATCAGCGTGCCAGTGCACAGACTGCCCACGACTACTGAAACGATAAACCCTGCCGTGATCCGACGTGTGAGCATGACGATAGCCTTTCTAGCGCCCGAACATCATCAATGCAGATACAGAGAAGATAAACCTTTGGGTTTGCCAAGCTGAGGCCACGGAACCGTTGGGAGCAACAACATCGACTGCCATATCCCGGGTCAGTGCCGTAGCATCTAAGAATAGGCGTGCGGCGACACTGCCCTTGATCCTGTACGTCGCACCGACGCCAAGTCCGAATGACGGGATGACGCCTCGATCCGCATCGGCGCGATACAATTCATTTGGCAAAACTTGGCGCTCGAAAAACGTGGCGCCCCCGTACGCGCAGCCGTCCAGCCATTGCCATTGCACGCACGGCCCCACAACAGCAGAAACCGAGAATATGTCGATTGGCCGGTTGCCAACATCACCAAGCGACCATGCGCCTTTTGCAACGGCCATGACTGAAAAGCTTTGGCGTCGATACTGGCCCACAAGGGAGAAGCCAAGGGACGGAGAGGGGGCCGCGCCGAATACCATCACAGGCCCGATGCCACCATTGAAGCGAGGCGGCGCCTCTACCTTCAATGGCAAGGGCCCTCGCGCGACATGCGCCGCCCGGGCAACTTCGCGCACAATTACACGTCGTTCCTTCGGCTCCTTCTCGATGGTTATGACCCGAGGCTGACTCTCGTCAGGCTCGGGAAACTCGAATTGCAGGAGAATCGACTTTCCGCCGACACACTCGGCGGTCTGTTTGAGATCTTTACGGCCCGTTAATGTCGCGGAGATGTCTGTCTTTCCAGGCGATATGAACGTCCAAAACGCGCCTTCGCTTCGGACGCGCCTGTCGACTCCGATCGATACCATGGCGTCGACATCGTTGACCAAGATATCGACCCGACAGACACGCTTGCGCACGCGTTCGTAAGCCTCAAAGAATTGCCTACGTTCTGCCGACGATATCCCGGCTGCCTCGGATACCGCAACTTGCAACGCAAATGCCATTGTGAGATCGGTTTGCGGGTCTGGCAGAAACATTGAAAGCACGAGCCCAAGGCGTCCGGACAGGCGAGGATCGTGCTTAATCGTCAGGGCCTCCGTATATGTATCGGCAGCCTCATTTAGCCGCCCCGCTTCGAGGGCCCGATCTCCCGCCGCAACGCGCGCCTTGAACCGCTCTTCCTCCTCGGGGCTTAACTTACGATACCGGCTGGCGCGCGTGGGTTTCGGTTCGTCGGGTTTCGACTGCGCGGGCTTCTCTGGTTCAGCCGCCTTAATGGGCGCCGAAAGCGAAAGTAGGAGCAGAGCGGCCAGGGCGAAGGTGCGAGACACGAGGGAGCATCCTACAGGATCGGACGAACCCCGGGAAGGGGTACGGTAAGATCGGACGAACCTTTGCACCGTGCGATCCGCAAGTCTGTCGCCGTCGAGCGACCACGCCGAGCGCCGAGTACGCCCCGAGGGCTGCGCCGTCGAGCACGACCGCGCCGAACGCCGCGAGGGCTGCGCCGTCGAGCACGACCGCGCCGAGCTTCCCAGGGCTGCGCCGTCGAGCACGACTGCGCCGAGCGTCGCGAGGGCCGCGCCGTCGAGCATGGCTGCGCCGATCGTCGAGAGGGCTGCCCCGTCGAGCATCGCTGCGCCGATCGCCGCGAGGGCTGCGCCGTCGAGCACGCGCCACACTGAGCGCGCGCCGAGCGGCGCGAGGACTGCGCCGAGCGCCGAGCGGCGGGCGTTCGTGCCAGGGTTCGATCTCGTGCCATGACACGAACTGTCGCGAGGGCTGCGCCGTGCGCCGAAGCGTCGCGCCGAGCGTCCCGAGGGCTGCGCCGCGCCGCGTGACGCGCGGGGGTCTTACTTGTAATAACTCGCTCCGGAGGGGCTGTAATAACTCGGCCGAGCGTTTCGCCCCGAGGCTGCGCCGTCCCCCGTTCTCGGCGCCGGATGCGTATTTCGCCAAGTTTGACCACCCGTTTCGCGTTCGCTGACCACTTTTCCACAGGCTCCGAGAACGAGAGGGGCGCGCGTCCCCGCGCGCCCCTCGTAGTCGCTCCTTCTTCATCGCACGCAGGGCGGGTCAAGGGCCCGAATCCGCTAGGATTTCGGCGGAGCCGACCCTTGACGCGCCCGAGTACGATGGCCCTCCGCGGGGGGTGGTCAATCGCCGCGAAACGGGTGGTCACGGTGGCGAAATCACTGGTCACGCCGCCGCGAAACAGGTGGTCACGATGGCGCGAAACACGCACGCCGGAGAACAGCGCGCCGATCCGAGCTTTCCAGGGCTGCGCCGTCGAGCACGATCGCGCCGAGCTTCGGGCCGCGCCGAGCGCCGCGAGGGCTGCGCCGTCGAGCACGCGCCGAGCTTCCCAGGGCCGCGCCGTCGAGCACGACGTGCCGATCGCCGCGAGGGCCGCGCCGTCGAGCACGACGTGCCGATCGCTGCGAGGGCCGCGCGGAGCGTCGAGAGCGCCGCGAGGGCTGCGCCGTCGAGCACGACCGCGCCGAGCGTCGAGAGCGCCGCGAGGGCTGCGCCGTCGAGCACGACGTGCCGATCGCTGCGAGGGCCGCGCCGAGCGTCGAGAGCGCCGCGAGGGCTGCGCTGTCGCGCACGACCGCGCCGAGCTCCCAGGGCCGCGCCGAGCGCCGTGAGGGCCGCGCCGCGATGGCCGCGATTCGTTCGGGGGAGGCGATGCAATCAGACGGCCTAAGTGCCCGAAATGAGACCTGTTGAAAGAATTTCGGGTGATTCGTTTAGTTGAAAGCGAATCAATCACGGGCAACCGAACGTCACAAAAACTCGTTGAAACCAAGGTCCGCCGAGCATGAGACGAATCGTTTCCCTATAAATTACCGCGTTTGCGTAGGGGCGGGGGACGAGGGCTGCGCCGTCGAGCACGACGCGCCGAGCGCCGCGCGAGGACTGCGCCGAGCGTCGAGATCGCCGCGAGGGCCGCACCGTCGAGCACGACGTGACGAGCGCCGCGCGAGGACTGCGCCGAGCGTCGAGAGCGCCGCGAGGGCCGCGCCGTCGAGCATGGTCGCGCCGAGCACGCGCGCCGAGCGTCGCGAGGGCTGCGCCGCGCCGAGCACGCGCGCCGAGCGTCGAGCATGCCCCGAGGGCCGCGCCGTCGAGCATGATCGCACCGAGCACGCGCGCCGAGCGTCGAGAGCGCCGCGAGGGCTGCGCCGTCGAGCACGACCGCGCCGAGCGTCGCGAGGGCTGCGCCGCGTCGAGCGCGCGCGCCGACCATCGATGACGCCCCGAGGGCCGCGCCGTCCCCCCCGTTCTCCGCACCGGAGAACAGCGCGCCGTTCCCGGGCCTTCTGGCTACATCTCGCGTGGTTACGCGTGGATCGAGGGCCGCGTATCTTCGGCGAAGAAACGGAGCCGGGGAGGGCCGCGCCGAGCGCCGCGAGGGCCGCGCCGTCGAGCACGATCGCGCCGAGCGTCGAGAGCGCCGCGAGGGCTGCGCCGTCGAGCACGACCGCGTCGAGCGTCGAGAGCGCCCCGAGGGCCGCGCCGTCGAGCATGATCGCGCCGAGCGTCGAGAGCGCCCCGAGGGCTGCGCCGTCGAGCACGACGCGCCGAGCGCCGCGAGGGCTGCGCCGAGCGTCGAGAGCGCGGCGAGGGCTGCGCCGTCGAGCACGACCGCGCCGAGCTTCCCAGGGTCGCGCCGAGCGTCGAGAGGGCCGCCTAGCGCGCCGCGAGGGCTGCCCCGAGGGCTGCCCCGTTGTGTTGTCACGCATGTCTCGGGTCCGTGTGTCTCGCGAGACAAGCCCCTCCGAGACAACGTGACAAGAAACGCGAGCCCTCCGCGCACGTCCCCCTTGACAAGCGCCCCGAGGGCTACGCCGTCGAGCACGACCGCGCCGAGCGCCCCGAGGGCTGCCCCGTCAAGGGGCTTGTAATTAGTTCAGGTTTTTGTGTGCTAATTCGTTGCCTAAGTGCCCGAAATCAGGCCCGTCAAAAGGATCCGGGGAACTGAATTAGTCTAGGGTGTTTATTAATTCCGGGCGAACGAACGGCAGCAAACCCCTTGAAACGAAGCGCCGCGAGAAGCCCGACAATTAGTTCGCCTACAAGACACGGCCCTTGCGCCACGGCGGAGGGACGAGGGCTGCGCTGTCGAGCACGACCGCGCCGAGCGCCCCGAGGGCTGCGCCGAGCGGCGCGAGGGGGCGCCCGTCAAGCGGAAGCGTTCCGCGTGGCTCACGAGGGGCTTGTGGGCTTGTGCTCACAAGTGGCTTGTGGCGCAAGCCTCACGGCTACAAGCCAGAAGCGCCCACGGGGGGCTTGCGTGCGCCGAGCGGCGCGCGAGGGCTGCGCCGTCGAGCACGACCGCGCCGAGCGGGACTTACGATAAGTCGCAGCGCGCCCGCGGTGTGCTGCGGTGTGCTAATCGCTCCACTGTGCCACGGCACACTCGCGGAGCGGGACACACTGCGCGGCGAGCGGGACGCTTAGCGTAAGCGGTCCACGCGAGGGGACCGCGCGCCGCCTCCCGCGGTCCCCTCGCACGCTCACGCAAGGCGCGCTCTCACGCGTGAGGCTGCGCCCGCGTAAGACTGAGAGCGGCGGCGCCGCCAAGGGGGCGGCTCGCATGCGAGCCGCACCGAGCGCCGCGACGTTTACACCGTCGGGGACCAGGCCGAGCGCCCCAGGTCTACGCCGTCGAGCATGTAACGCCGTCCGTGTGAAAAGGTCCAACCTTTCAGTCAATGACGGGGGGACCGCGGGAAGCCCTGGAACAAACGTGGTAGCGCATACAATTTTGGATTCTGCTTGTAGCCGGGCGAAAGTTGTGAGACGCCTTCTATTTGTGAGTTGTGGCACTGTCGTGTGGCTCCGGTCAAGAGCAACCAGGACGAGGGCGAACCTGCTGGTGATCACGAATGAAACGAGAACTGCCCAACTCGGCGTTGGATCTGACGGCCATCATCGCAGCGCACAACGTTCTTCGGCCGCTGTGCTTGCTTAGGATGGCCGCAGTTCAACGCCACGTTAGCCCTCCTCACGGGTGGCTAGCAGGTAGGCAATAGGAGGATCTCATGGGAAGACCCAACATACCAAACCTCAGAACGTGGCCGCGGAATCTTTCAACTAGCCAAGGCGGCGGTCTATCGACGTCGCAGTATGGTGGAATGTCCACCTCACAGTATGGTGGGGCTTCGACCTCACAGTACGGAGGACTGTCGACGTCGCAGTATGGGGGCATGTCCACATCGCAATATGGGGGCTTGTCAACGTCACAGTATGGTGGCCTTTCCACCTCTCAGTACGGCGGCCTGTCGAAGTCGCAGTACGGTGGGTTGTCAACGTCAGAGTACGGTGGGCTCTCGACATTGGAGGGTGGTGGGATGTCGACGTCATCGACCAACGTCTACAGAAGCAATATCCCCCCGTGGCCGTATTTTCTCCGCGAGTTGGAGGCACGCGGCTACGACTGGGCCTCCGTCCTGATCCGGCAATACTTGCCGGAGTTTCTATGGCCAGAGAACTTTTTCCCAAAGGGCTAACAACAGATGCAGCGGACGGGGCTGGGCTGCGATTGGGTTTGGCAAGGACGTAAGGGCACCAAGGTTCTCATCAACAAATGCAGTGAACGGCGAAAGGTGGAGGTAAATATGAGCGGCAAAGGTGGCGGTGGTGGTGGAGGCAAGGGCGGTGGTGGTGGTGGTAAGGGTGGTGGCGGTGGCGGTGGTGGCGGTGGCGGTGGCGGTGGCAAGGGTGGTGGCGGTGGTGGCGGCGGCAGGCCAGCGAACGCACCGAGCACCACGGGTAAGCCTTCCGGCGGCGGCCGGGGCAATAATCCTCCCTCGAAGTGACAATATGGCTTTACCGAGCTGTTAGCGGCTCCGTAGTCGAGCAACCACGCCGAGCGGGGCGAAACGGCACGGGAAGGGGGGGGCGCCATGCGTTCCGGCGCGCGGGATGGCCCCCGACCCTCCCGCGCGCCGAGCGCCCGCTAGAGCGCCGATCCCTTCAACTTCCCCGATCCTTCCGCGCACTTACACGAGGGGGATCGACAAACGCACGCCGACGTGATCCACTCTCTGTGGCTCGCCCAGCCCAACGGAGAAGGCACGTCCATGATGACCCCCGTTCCGCGCTGGAATCCGAGCTCTATCGCGACCCGTAGGGAGCAGATGCTCCTGGCCCGGCTGGGTAACCACCGGAAGTTGTTCGCGTTTCTCTACAAGCATCGCCTCGAGTTGTTCGACGACGCTTTCCAGGACGAACTCGCGGCCATGTATCGCGACACCGGCGAAGGCAGGCTACCTGTGCCACCGGCCTTGCTGGCGATGGTCTTGCTATTGCAGGCGTATCACGGCGTATCCGATCGCGAGGCGGTCGAGTTGACGGTCGTCGATCTGCGCTGGCAGCTCGTGCTGGGCATCTTGGGCGCAGAAACGCAGGCGTTTGGGCAGAGCACTTTGCAGGCGTTTCGCGATCGGATGAGCGCGCATGGCATGGATCTCCGGCTGCTCGAGCGCAGCATCGAGCTCGCCAAGAAGACCCAGGAGTTCGACTGGAAAAAGCTGCCGAAGACGCTGCGCCTGGCCATCGATTCGCGTCCCCTGGAAGGCGCGGGGCGCGTCGAGGACACGATAAACCTCCTCGGCCATGCGGCCTTCAAGCTCCTGCGCGGGGCGGCCGTGTTGCTCGAGCTGAAAGCGGAGGAAATCGCGGCGTGCGCGGGAGCCCCGGCGTTTCTGGCGCCGAGCATCAAGACGGGTCTGGACATCGACTGGTTCGACCCCGAGCAAAAGGCCGATGCAATCGTCGAACTCACGCGGCAGATTGACGCGCTCGAGGCGTGGATTCGCAGGCAGGCCGGCGACGCGGCGGACGAGGCGCCGCTGAAGGAGCTATTCGAGTGCATCGCGCAGCTCCGCGCGCAAGATCTCCAGCCGGATCCGCCGGGGGGCGGCAAGCCGCACATTCGTAAGGGCGTCGCCAAAGATCGGCGCGTGTCGATCGAGGATCCGCAGATGCGCCACGGGCGCAAGAGCAAATCCAAGCGATTCAAGGGCTACAAGCAACACATCGCGAATGACCTCGACACCGAATTGATCCTGGCGGCCTCTGTGACACCGGCCAATCGTCCCGAAGGCGAGGGGGCGGCAGCCCTCGCGGAGGATCTTTCACGCTCCCCGAGGAACGAGAAGATTGCCGAGGTGTACATCGACCGCGCGTATGTGGGCAGCGAGCTCGTGCGAGGCGCGGCTGCAGCCGGAGCCCAAATCCTCTGCAAGCCGCGCACAGCGGCCAACGGCGAGCGCTTCTCCAAGGACGACTTCAAGAAAAACTTCAAACTCAGGACGATCACATGTCCCGCGGGCCAGACCCAGCGATTCGTGCCCGGTCAGACGGTCGAGTTCGAGCCGGGAATCTGCGGCGCGTGTTCGCTGCGATCACGCTGCACCAACGCGAGCAACGACGCGGGACGGACCGTGCACATTGCCGCGGACGAGCAACAGCAGCAGCGATTCCGTAAGCTCGTCAGCACGACGAAGGGACGTGAAGCGCTCCGGCAGCGAGTCCACGTCGAGCATCGACTCGCCCATCTCTCACGCAAGCAGGGGCCTCGCGCCCGCTATCGTGGCCTACGCAAAAACCTGTTCGACTTGAGGCGCCACTGCGCCGTGCTGAACCTGGAGACCATCCAACGGTGGGGTGGGGGGCTGAGCATGCGCAAAGCCGCGTAACTTTAGGGGAAGTGAAGGGGTTGGCGCTCTAGCCGAGCGCGCCGGTTGCTCTAAGTGGGCAAGCGTACTGAACGGAGGCGATCCCCGTCACGGATCTCCTCGGGGTCCTCGCACCTTCATCAGCTTCCAACAGCCGGGAATTGGCGCTACGGTTCGACGAGAAACGTGGAAGATACCCTCAGCGAGGACGCGGAGCTCGCCGACCTCAAGCCTGCCGGCGTCTTGACCTATGTTCTTGGCTACGACGATCTGCTCGCGTGCGCATCATCGGCAATGCCCGCACTCGGCCCCAATGTGCAGTCACTGGAGATCAGGCGCACTTCGGGCGAAACCCCTCCGCGGTTCGCCGAGGGCGCGGTCCTGATCCCTGATCGCTACGTATCGGGTCGGCATGCCCTGATCGAGCGCCGCGGCGTGGTCGACATCGTCAGAGACCTCGGCAGCAAGCACGGCACGCTCGTCAGCGGCGAGCGCCTTGCTCCCGGCGAGGAACGTGTTTTGCACGATGGTGATTGGCTCGAGGTGGGGCACTCGTTCCTCTGCTATCGTCGGATCGATGCGCGGCTGGCGCTGCAGCAGGCGGCCTGCCTGGGACCGACCCGGACGCTGTCGCCCGAGTTCGCGCGTATCGCCATGGAGCTCGAGCAGGTCGCCGGCACCCGGCAGCCAATCCTGCTCCTAGGGGAAACCGGCACCGGCAAGGAGGTCGCCGCGCGATACGTGCACGACAAGAGCGGGCGCTCTGGTCCCTTCGTGGCCGTGGACTGCGGTGCCATCCCAGAGCATCTCGTCGAGTCGGAGCTCTTCGGTCACCGTCGCGGAGCCTTCACCGGCGCAACCGAGGAGCGCCAGGGGCGGCTTCGGAGCGCCGAGGGTGGGACCTTGTTCCTCGATGAGATCGGTAACATGTCCGAGTCGGCGCAGGCACGGCTGCTTCGCGTCGTTCAGGACCGCGAGGTCATCCCCGTGGGCGCCGACAAAGGTGTCCGAGTCGACGTGAGATGGATCGCCGCGACGAACACCGACCTTTTTGCGAAAGAGGCACGATTCCGGGCCGACCTCCGGGAGCGGTTGGCTGGGTATACCGCCATCTTGCCGCCGCTCCGCCGCAGGCGTGAGGACTTGGGTATTTTGACGTCGCACATTCTCGAAAAAGCGGCTGTCTCAAAAGCGTCGATAACGAGAGCCGCCGCCCGTATCCTCTTCGGCGGGCCCCTCGAAGGGAACGTCCGGGAGCTCGAACGCGTGCTCGTCCGCATCGCCGTTCTCGCGGATGGTCATCCGATGGATACGCCCCACCTGCCCGTCACGATGACAGGGGATCTGCAAGATCCTTTGGCCGGCCCCGTGCCCGCAACCCGCCCGCCGCCCACGTCCTCCGGGAAGCACCGCTGCCCCAGCCGGGAGCAGCTGGTTGCCGTCCTGGAGAGAGCCGGCGGAATCCAGCGGGACGCCGCGCGGTTGCTCGGCGTGCACGAGCGCCAGCTCGCGCGGTGGATGGACGTGCTGGGTTTGCCGCGCGCTCGCTCGGGGCATTAGCCGGACATCGACTGGACGTCGACTGGACGTCGACTGGACGTCGACTGGACGTCGACTGGACATCGACTGGACGTCGACTGGACGTCGACTGGACATCGACTGGACATCGACGCTCTTCGATCGTCGAAGCACCGCTCTGGTTCGTGCCCGATCACGCGCTGGAGCACGCGGCAGAGGCACGTGCCGAACGGCCCGGCTCTTGCAATCCCGCCCGTGCTCGTTCCTGCCTCTCGACGGGTCGCCTTCGAGCTCCGGTATTGCACGGAAGGCATGAGCGGAGACCATCCACAACTCTCTTTCATCGAGGAGCGAGGACCATGCAAAAGACAGCTCTCGCGACGGGCAGCCTCCTGCTCGGGCTCGTTATCTGGAGCGCCGCTTGTGACAACCCGGACTGCTCCAAGGATACGGATTGCAAGGGGAACCGCCTCTGCATCGACGGCGCGTGCACGGACGATACAGAGACGCCCAATCCCTCGGGTGGATCCGGCGGCTCGCCGGGGTCCACGAGATGTCGTGATATTGGCGGTGGACAAGTCATCTGCCTGCAAGAGAGCAATCCCGGACCATCGGAGGGGGAGATCCTCTTGGGCACGGTACCGGCGCCCCCGGGTCCCCTTCCTGCGAGCGCCAGTCTGAAACTCGATGGCTTCACCGTTCCGAATCAGGGGAGCTGCGGATCGTGCGCAGCGTTCGCCACGCGGAGTGCAATGGGGATCCGTGCGGTGACCCAAGCTTCGGAGTTCGTCGACTTCAGCCCCGCGCACATCTGGCATATCGCGGGCTACGGCTCCGACGACTGCATCCAGGGGTCGTCCATTCATCATATTTTTTACGAGAACCAGGAAGCTGGAGCGCATGTCGTCCCAGCATCCACATGGCTCTACGATCCCTGGAACCCGGAGTCGTCGCTCGATGCAGTCCCTTCCGCGGACGTCCTCTTGTCCGCCGGCGTCGCGTACATCGGTGAGTTCGTCACTGTATCTCCGAAGAGCGTGAACGAGCTGAAGTACGCCATCGTTCAGGGCTGGGCCCCCGTGATCGGGGTCCCGGTATTCTGGGACGATTGGGAGGATTTCGATGTGTCAGGAGAAGGCGCAGCCGGTGAGCCTGACAGCAACCACGCGATCACGGTGGTCTCCTATGACGACGCGGCCCAGCGGTTCACGTTCGTGAATTCGTGGGGCACCGGCTGGGGCAACTCGGGGACCGCCACCATGAGCTACGAATTCGTCGCGCAATACTCCATGGGTGGGACCGCCGTCCAAAACCTCACCTACAAGGGCGTCGGCGGGTGCGGAGACGGCGTATGTGGCAACGGGGAGACGCAGTCGAGCTGCTGCAAGGACTGCGGGTGCCCCACGGGCGCTGGCTGTCAAGGCGGCATCTGCGTACCCGGCTCGTCGTGCGGTGATGGAACCGCGGCTCCGGAGGAGGCGTGCGACGGCAACGATTTCAAGGGCAAGACATGCGGATCGCTGGGCTACCAGAGCGGCACGCTCTCGTGCCATGCGGACTGCTCGTTGAACACGAGCGGCTGCTGCAACAATGAGTGCGTGGCTGGGGCCACGCAATGCGCGAACAGCGACGCGCAACAGACGTGTGGCAACTACGACGCGGATACTTGCATGGAGTGGGGAGCCCTCACCACCTGTCCGTGTGTAGGCAACGCCTGCGCCACGCAGCAGTGTAACAATGGGGTCAAGGAGGGCTCGGAGGTCTGCGACGGCTTCGATCTCGGGGGGGCCACCTGCCAGGGCCAGGGGTACGACAACGGCACACTCGCGTGCAACGGAACATGTACCGGCTACAGTAGCAGCGGCTGCTGCTCGAACCAATGCACGCCCGGGACGACGACGTGCTCGAACGGCGTGGTTCAGAGCTGCGGCAACTACGATCCGGACGCTTGTTACGAGCTCGCGACCATCGATACGTGCAAGAACGGCCAGATTTGCATCGGCCCGGGATGTGGATGCCCTTCGGGGAACTCGGGGCGATTCGAGGTCGTCGATTACGTGTACCCGAACTTCGGGCCCGTCGGGTGCTCGGGGGACGGGACGCTCAAGCTCAAGGCGTCCGCCGCGATGATCCAGCCCACGGTTTTGCGCGTCTATGTTCGCAAGGCCGACGACTCGTCGTTCAGCACGCCGGGTACGCTCACCCTCTACGTCGGGACCGGCCCCACGTGTCCGAATCCACCGAACGTCATCAAGACCAGCGTTCCCATCGTCACCGGCTCCACCGAGCAGAAGATCGATCTCACGGTCGATCCCTACGGCGCAGCGTGGGCGCTCAACGAGACCAAGCAGTTCTGGGTCGGCAAGGACGAGGGAGGCTTCCAGTCATGGCGTGCCACCAATACGGTGTCCGTCAAGAGGAAGTGCATCCCTTAATACACTGTACCTCGAACGTCGAGTTTGCCGTTGCTTCGAGGCAGCGAGCGTCATCCTGAACCCCCTTGATGCGTGATGCGCGGTACGTGTAACATGTGCCTCACGACACCATGGCGGAGACCGGTTCGGAAGACGAAGGGTTCAACGTACCTGCCGCCAGATACGGCGATGAAGCGCACGCAGCGGGATTTCGATCTGGCGACGTGCTCGCAGGCAGGTACCGCGTCGAGCGCACGCTCGGTCGGGGCGCCATGGGCATAGTGCTCTCTGCGACGCACCTCGCGCTCGGCGGGTTCGTCGCCGTCAAGGTGCTCTCACCGCGCGCCGCGCACCGTCGAGGAATCGCGCGCCTGCAGCGTGAGGCGCGCGCCACTGCGCGGATCCGGAGTGAACACGTCGCCCGCGTGATGGACGTCGGCATGCTGGGCGAGGGCAGACCATTCATTGTCATGGAATACCTCGAGGGCGCAGACGTCGCCGCGACGCTGAAAGAGCGCGGGCCGCTCCCGATCACCGAAGTGGCGGACATGATCGTCGAGGCGTGCGACGCGCTCGCGGCGGCCCACGTGCTGGATATCATCCACCGCGATCTGAAGCCCTCCAACTTGTTCCTCGCGCGCCAGCTCGACGGCTCGACGAGGCTCAAGGTGCTCGATTTCGGACTCTCGAAGATACCGGAGGAGGACGCCGACGGTCGATTGACGTCCGCAACGGCCATCATGGGGTCCCCACATTACATGGCGCCAGAGCAGATCGCGAACCCGCGCGAGGTGGATGCGCGCGCCGATATCTGGTCGCTCGGCGTCGTCCTCTACGAGCTCCTCACGGGAGAACGGCCCTTCGACGGGCTGTCGCAGGCGGAGATCTTCGCTCGTATATCGACCCTCGAGCCGGCGCGGCCCTCGGCGCTGCGACACGATCTGTCGCCTCCCGTCGAATCACTCATCCTCGGTTGCCTCCAGAAAGACCCAGCTTTCCGTCCGGTCGACGTCGGAGCCGTCGCGGCGAGCCTCGCGCCCTTTTGCAGCCCGGTCGCGAGGCTCCTGCCGGACCGCATTCGCCGGGTCATCCAGGGGCGAGCGACGAGCGGCGCTCCCGGCGAGGTCGAGCCAGAGCCGACGCGTGAAGGCGCGACGATGGACGAACCTGCCGAGGGCGGCGTCGAGCGCACGGACGCTTTCTCATGGGGAGCGACGGCCTCACGCGAGTCGGGCGATGTCCAGCACGCGGGCATGGTGCTCGGCGGGCGATTCCATGTCGAGCGGCTCATCGGCCGCGGCGCGATGGGCGCCGTCTACGAGGTCTCCGACGACATGGGCGAGCGGTTCGCGGTCAAGCTGATACCGCACGACGCGGCCGTCGACCCAGAGGCCGGCAGGAGGCTCCGCCGCGAGGCGCAGCTGGCGTCGGCCCTCTGTCACGTCCACGTCGTGACCGTCGTCGACGTGTGTATCGACGATCGAGGCGAGAGGCCCTTCATAGTCATGGAGCTGCTGCGAGGGAGAAACCTCGCCGAGCTACTCCAAGCCGAGGGTGCAATGCCGCCGCGTATCGTGGCCCGTATCTTCCGCCAGGTATGCAGAGGGCTCGCTGCTGCCCATGAACGAGGGCTCATTCATCGGGACGTGAAGCCTGCCAACATCTTCTTGCACGAAGACGATACCGGAGCCGTCACCGTCAAGCTGTGCGATTTCGGCATCGCAAAACGGACCGAATCCAATGCCCTCGACGCGTCTGCGCAGTCCCTCACGAAGACCGGATTCATGCTGGGCACTCCCGCGTACGTCTCCCCGGAGCAAGTCAAAGATCCGACGGAGGTCGATTCCCGATCGGACATCTGGAGCCTGTGTGTATCGATGTACGAGGCCCTGTCCGGGAAACACCCGTGGCCTCACTGCAGGACGCCGGGCGAGCTGATCATCGCCATTTGCACGAAACCCCCCATCCCGCTCATGGAGGCGGCTCCCTGGATCGACCCCGCGCTCGCGCGGATCGTCCTCCGGGGACTCGATCAGGATCCGACGCGGCGCTGGCAGAGCGCCGTGGACCTCGACAGAGCCCTCGACGAATTCGCGTGCGGCGGCGCGCCCCTCGCGAGAGACGAACTGGTCGGTATTCCGTCGGAAGAGCGACGTCCCGACCAGCGAGCTCCATCTGAGGCAGGCTCCAGTGCGAAGACAGGGCCGTGGAGGCGCGTCCCTTGGCGGCCCCTCGTCCTGATGAGCATCGTGACCGGCGCCATCGCCGTGCTGTCGAGCCGTCCTGAAAAACCTTCGATCGCCCGAGCTCAAATGTTGGAGCTCGTCCCGGAGCTCCTGATCCACCCGCCCGAGCCGGCAGAGCCCGCGCCGCTCGCGCCGCCTTCGAGCGCGTCGCCGCTCCCATCTGCGCCGACACCTCCCGCCCCTCGAGGAGCGGTGCGCAGGCCGATGAGCACCAGCGCGCCGGTATCTTCGAACATGCCATCGCCGCCGCCCGACCCAACCCCGACGCCCCCGACGCCGCCGGCACCCTCTCAATCGACGTGGGTATCACCCTCGGGGCTAAAAATGCAAAAAGGATTCTGAGGACGCCATGACGCCGCGCACCTGTGACCATCGAACCAGCGCACGCCGCAAGGCGTCGAGCCGGCCCCGAATTGCGGTCGCACTCGCCCTCGTCGTTCTCTCCGGTTCGGTACCTCGAGCCATGGCCGCGCCGACCGAGCTGGAAGAGAGTTTCGAGGCGCGACACGAGCAGGCGCAGCGGCTCGTCCAGGAGGCACAGGACCTCCAGGAGCGAGACGACCCCGAGCGTGCCCTGGAGCTCTACCTGCGCGCTCGAGCCCTTGAGCGGCGCTTCAGCAACACGTTCGGCGCGGCGAACTGCCTCGAGGCCCTCGGCAGGCTGGACGAGGCACTCGAGCTTTATCAGGAGGTCGTGAGGGACTTCTCCGAGATCCTGAGCGCGGAGAACAGGCAGAACATCGGCAGCGCGATCGCAGGCCTCTCCGAGAAGACGGGGGCGCTGGAGCTGACGACGAACGCCGCCAACATCGCCATCGTCATCGACGACAATCGCGAGTCCCGCGTCCGATCAGGCCAGAGGATCCGCCTCATGCCGGGGGCCCACTCGATCGAGGTGACGAGCAACGGATACTATTCCCGCAAACTCACCGTGCAAATCGAGCCATCCAAGGTCGAGTCGTTGAACGTCGAGCTGACACCCGTCGGTGCGGTCATTCGCGTCCACGTCGCGGCGACGCCTAGCGCCGGTGTAGCCCCAGCGCTGGCCCGGAGGGTACGCGTCCTGCTGGATGGCGTCAGCGTCGGGACCGCGCCGTGGGAGGGCTCCGTCGTTCCGGCCACGCATATCGTTCAGCTCGAGGGAGAAGGCGTCGGTTCAGCACCGACCCGTGTCGACGCTATCGTCCAAAAGGAACAAACGATACGCCTGAGCCTGGTACCGTTGAGCAAGGTGAGGCTCACGGTCAACCGACCCGACGCCACGCTCCAGTTTGGGGATCTGAAGCTCGGTATGGGGCGTTGGAACGGAAGCCTGCCGGTCGGGGCACATATCCTCACCGCAAGCGCGCCGGGCTTCCACCACGAAAGCATCCCGCTGAGCGTGGTGGCAGGGAAGCCTAGCCTCGTCGATATCGCGCTCCAGAAGAACCCCGACGACACGTTCTGGGAAGACTTCGGCTTTCTCTGGGTCGGGGCCGTCGCGGGTCCGAGCCTCGCCCCCACCATGAATTCGGGCCCGGAGGAGGAATGCCCCGACGAGTGCACCGGCCACTCCGGTGCGTTCGGCATGATGGGCGCCCTGAGGGTCGGCTACACCTGGCCCAATGGCTTCTCCCTCGACGGTGAAGCGGGAGGCATGTGGATACGCACATCCTTCTCCCGCGCGGAGACGGCCAATTTCTCGGCTGCAGGAAAGACGGTGACCGCGACCTACTCGCTGCGCGACAGCCTCTCGCTTTGGGGGCCCTTCGCGGGCCTCGGGCTCGGTTATGGGTTGTTGAAGCACGGCGCGTTCGATCTCGCAGTCAGAGCGGGGGTGGACGTTGTGTTCGCTAATGCGTACGACCGGATCGATGGTACGATCAGCTCGGGCGGGGTTACCGCGGCCATCGATCCGGGGGGGTTCAGCGGCGCGCCTTTCCTGCCGCCGGATTCGCAGAAGGGGGTGGACTTCTTCGCATCTGCGGAAGCCACGGCGCGTCTGAAGGTCGGCAACTGGAGGTTCGGCGCTGGACTTGCCGCGTCTATGTTCTTGCTCGGGGACCTCGAGCTGGGCATCGGGCAACCCATTGCGGTCGATGCCTCTGCCCAGTGTCAAAATGCAGGTCCCGAGTCTGCGTTCTGCGCGCCGGGGACCGACATCTTGAGCCACGAACGAGCGTATGGCCGGTTCGTGGCCTTCAGCCCCCGGCTGACGATGCAATACGAGCTCCGTTGAGCCGCATAGAGGCGGCAACGGCGCGCACATCATCGGGAACGAGGTTCCCAGAAAGCGTACATTCATGGGCGGCTCCACGTTCTTTTTTCGGCGCATGCTCTACGAGATGGTCGTCGCGTCCTGCCTCCTCGGCTGCTCCGGTCGGGAGACGGCGGAAACGGAGGGCGTCTACGGGGAGAGCCCGAGCCAAGCGATGAATCATGAGGCATTGGCCGAGCTCCAGATACGCGCCCTCGACGAGCGGTTCTCGCTCGTGGCGCATGACTCCCGAGAAAACCTCGGCCATCGCCGACGCCCGTTCCAGGCTGCTCGGGAGATGTCCCTCACGCCGGCGGGGGATGGTCATTTCCAGGTCGAAGTTGCTGGTGCGCGTTTGCTGCAAGCACGCGTCCATGTCCCGGTCCACGCGTCCGGCGAGGTGCTCCTCGAGGACGTCGCCTCGGGGCTCGCTATTCGCTTTGCGCTCCTCGAAAGCAGGCCCGTGCAGCTCGAAGCGGCCCGGAACGCTCTGCTGTTCCGCGGCGCGCTCGGCGGTGTGTTCGACGTGCTCCACGTGGTTCGTCCGGATGCAATCGAGGACTTCGTAGCATTCGAGCGCGCGCCGATCACGGAGGCCATTCGCTACGAGATCGACGTCACCTCCGTCGCTGGAATGCGCCTGGTAGGTGACGTGCTGGAGTTCCTCGATCCGGGAGGCGCCCCGCGGTTGAGAGTGAAGAGGCCTTGGCTCCTCGACGCTCGCGGTGAAATCGTGTATGCGCAGCTCGAAGTCGTACCTGGAGATCACGGGGGTGACTGCGTCGTGGATAGGTCGCCCGCCCCACCCTGGGGCCGGCCTCCCATTCCTCCCTGTTCGAGGGGCCTGCAGGCGGCGCGGGAATCCATGGACGCGTGCCGCTGCGAAGTTCGCGTCTCGTGGGAGGGTCGTGGCGTCGTGTATCCAGCTTTGCTCGATCCGGCATGGTCGTCGACGAAAAGCATGGCCGAGGCCCGGAACGGGCCCGCCTTGAGCCCTCTCCAGGAGAACCGGATCATGGTGATCGGCGGGAATCCGGAGGGGCCCAGCGCCGCCAGCGCAACCACCGAGATCTTCGACCCTACCACCGAGACGTGGTCGATGGGGCCCACCATGAACGAACCACGTGATGACGCCTCCGTGAGCGCATTGCCTCATGGCAGAGTGTTGGTCGCCGCGGGTCGAGTCGATGCGAACAACACAACGAACTCGGCCGAGCTGTACGATCCCATCACCCATAGTTGGGACTATACGGCTCCCATACAGACGTTCAGGCTTCTGTCGTCGGCTACGAGGATGCTCGACGACAGGGTCCTCGTTGCTGGTGGTTTGACCTTCGGAGCCGATTCCGTCGGCCCGGCCACGACGAACGTTCGTATTTTCGATCCGGTCACCGAATCATGGCAACAGGCGCCCCCCATGGGCGCGGCTCGCAAATACCACACGGCCACTCTGACGCCTGAAGGTCGAGTCGTCGTCGTCGGTGGAGCGAGCAACGACGGATCCGCGCATGCCTCCGTGGAGCAATACGACCCCGACACGGGCCAGTGGTCGCCTCTTCCCTCCCTCGGGGAAGCACGGAAGATGCACACGGCAGTCCTTCTTCCGGACGAATCCATCCTCGTTTGCGGCGGCTTCGGACCGGACGATGTGGTCCTCGCGACATGCGAGGTGCTGCCGAAAGAGAAGAACCAATGGATCCAAGGGCCGACAATGCTGTCGTCGCGGCGCTCGCACACGGCATCCCGCATGACGGGCGGGGGCGTGCTCGTCGCAGGGGGGGCCAACGCGAACGGTCGCCTGGCCAGTACCGAGGTATTGCTCCCCGGCGCCGCGGCCTGGCTCGACGCCGGCAACATGTCCGGGCTCCGCTCGTGGCACGCCGCATCGACGCTCGCGACAGGCAAGGTGCTGGTGGCCGGCGGCAACGACGGACCGAACGACCTTGCCAGCGCGGAGCTCTTCACGTTGCTCCCAGGCGGCAGCCCCTGCCTGGTATCGGGCGCTTGCGAGTCCGGGCTCTGCGCAGCGGGTGTCTGCTGCGACCAACCCTGCAGCGGGCCCTGTTATGCCTGTACCAACGCCGACAAGGGGGGCGGCCTAGACGGTGTTTGCGGGAACGTCCCTGGATCCCCCTGTGCACCATTCGAATGCCAGGATCTGTCCGAAGGAGGATCGTGCAAGTCGAGCTGTGCGGCGGACGACGACTGCGCGACAGGGTTTGCCTGCAACGAGCAGAGCGGCCTGTGCACGGCGGCCGGTGAATGGTATTGTGTCGACCACATAAAGAAGCAGGCAAACGACGATACGCCACCCGAGGATTGTTTCCCGTTTTCCTGTGACGCCGGAGCGTGCGTGAGCGTTTGCGAACTCAATGACGATTGCGCGAAAGGCGCTTCCTGCACCGCAGGAGGCAATTGCGCCTCCATATCAGCGGCGGTCGAGGCTCCTGCCGGGTGCGGGTGCAAGGTCGGCGGCGCCTCCTCGAAGACCCCGGTCCTCCCGATAATCGCCACTGTGTTGACGGTGATCGTCATGCATTGGCGCCGATCGCGAGAGTTGCGTGATATGGCGAAGAGGAGCCCCCGCTGATGAACGCGGGGCAATGGCTGCACAGGGCTCTGGCGCTCGTCCTCGGACTGATCGGATGCCAGAGCGCGCCCACCGATGCGGACCCCTCTCGACACGACGAGGAGGCGTCGACGGTTGCGTCCAGCGAAGGAGCCCGGGCCGCGATGGCGTCGGCCAGGGCATTGCTCCCTCCGCAGAGCGGCGCCCTGGCGTCTTTTTCGACATCCTCGGACGTAGGCCCCTTCGAACGCGTGGGTGATTCGCGTATCGTGACGCGCTTCGCACCCCCTCGCTGCCAGGAGGGCCGATGCCCGCTCGAGACGGAGCTGCCTGCCTTCGCCTCGGGGTGGACCCGCATCCGTGCTGCGTCGCTCGACGTCTCCTTCCGGTTGAGCGGCGCGTTCGACGTCCCGGCGCGCAGCGGTGGTAAGATGCTCGTCTACTCCGAAGCATTCGGCGGTCACGGGACCATTTTTCAAGGTGTGCGCGAGGATCGGGCTGAGGACCTGATCCTCTTCGAGCGTCGGCCGGACGTGGAGAGGCTCGAGTACCGCGTGGCAATTCATGGCGTGGCGGGGCTACGGTTCGTCGCAAACACCCTCGAATTTCTCGACGCCTCCGGAGCACCGCGGCTGCGCATTGCGCCGCCGCGCGTCTATATGTCTCCGCGAGCCGAGGGCGTCGCCGCCGCTTCGGCGACACTGTCGGTGAACGGCTGTCGGGTGGACGAGTCGCCCGCGCCGCCTTGGGGGCGCCCTCCCGTGTCGCCGTGCACGACCGACGGCCCATCGGACGCGTGCGTATGTATCGTCTCCGTCGATTGGACCGGAGGCGGGATATCCTATCCAGCGCTCGTGGATCCGGCATGGATAGCGACATCCAGCATGGCACATTGGCGAATGCATGCGACGGCGACAAAGCTGCCGGACGGTCGGGTGCTCGTGGCCGGCGGCCGTGATCTGGATACGATCGATCTTGAGAGCGCGGAGGTCTTCGATCCTGGCTCCGGCACCTGGGCCGTCGTCGAAAGCATGGGGCTCGCAAGAAAAAAGCACACGGCCACACGTCTGCAGGACGGCAACGTGCTCGTGGTGGGCGGCTCCCGGAATTATTTCGGCGAAACATCTTCGGTCGAACGATACGACTGGCAAACGGGCACATGGACGTCCGAGAGCTCCATGCCCGCGCCGCGATCCGATCACGTCGCGGTTTCGTTGATGGATGGGCGCGTACTCGTCGCCGGGGGCCGCGGCGTGCCCCTCTACGTACGAGAGACGATCCTGTTCGACCCTGCGACGGGCTCGTGGCTGGACGCCGGCGACCTCACCTACGCGCGCGACGGGCATACGGCAACGAGGCTCTCGGATGGGCGGGTCGCCGTCATTGGCGGCCATGACGGCGCGCTCGGCGCATCGATAGCCGCGATCGAGATCTTCGACCCGGCGAGCGGCGTGTGGTCCCTCGGGCCAGATCTCGTGTCAGGTCGTTATCTGCACGCGTCGATTGGGCAGCATGGCGATGACGTCCTCGTCATCGGCGGCCAACGCGATTCTTATGGTCGTGTCGCGAGCGTCGAGTCGTGCAACCTCGGGAGCGGCGCTCCTGGCTGCACCGAGCTGCCGAGCCTGAATCATGCGCGTCGCGAGCACACGGCCGTCGAGCTCTCGACCGGGTTCGTCATGGTGACGGGAGGATTCGGACAACTGGGGGACTCCGTGTCGTCCTCCGTGGAACTCTTCGATCCCAGCAGCAAGACCTGGTCCCTCACCGGCAGCCTCGTCGACCCGCGCGAGAGTCACCTGGCGACGCTGCTCGACGACGGGAGCGTCCTGGTCGTGGGGGGAAACGCTTCGAGCAAAACCACGGGCGGCGCCGAGCGCTGGTTAGCGGCGTCCAATGGTATGCCGTGCATCTCGGGGGGAGAGTGCCTCTCCGGTCATTGCGTCGATGACGTTTGCTGCAAGGCGGCCTGCAAAGGGATCTGCAACGGTTGCTCCGAGGCGAAGACCGGTCTGCCCGACGGCACCTGCAGCCCCGTCGCGAAACACCCTTGCAATGCCTACTTGTGCCTGCCCTCCGGGGAATGCGCCAATTCCTGCGAAACCGACTCCGATTGCATGCCCGACCACGTGTGCAGCGGGGCCGCGACGTGTATCCCGGCTCCTCCAATCTGCAAGGACGATCACGCTATCAGAGACGGGGTCGCCATCCCCTGCGGCAACTACCGGTGCGGCGACGCCGGACAGTGCCTGGACAAATGCACTACCAATGAAGATTGTGTAGTTGAAGCGGCGTGCACGGATATGAACACGTGTGTTCGTACGGCGAAGGACGGCATGCCCCCGGGGTGTGCCTGCAGGACGACCACTCCCGCGGGGAATGAAGCAGGCGCCTGCGTGATACTGATGGCGATCGTGGTCCGTGTCCATCGCCGGCGTCCCGGAGCGCCGCGCCCCCGCGAGCGATCCATGCGAGAAGAGGCATGAGACGAGCCATTGTCGCGCCGGCCACCACGCTCGCCGCCGTCGCCGGGTGCCTGCTGCCCGGCGATCATGCGCCACGAGATCCTCGGGCGCCGGCCATTCCGTGGGCGACGTCGAGCGCGCACGTCCGCTTGGAGCTCCCGCAGACGGCGGACGGTTCGTTTGTGATCGATGCCGTCGAACCTCGGATGCGGCTCCAGGTCTCGCTCTTCGGCGCTGCTTCGGTGCGCCGGGCGCAGGAGCGCGAGCTCACTCGATATCCAGGAGCCATCGCTGGACATGGCGACCTGATCTTGCGGCCTACACCAAACGGAATCGAGGACTTCGTCCGTCTCCGGGTGCCCCTGCCGAAAAGCGAGCTCGTGTATCTCGTCGAGCCGTCCGGCGCTGCGGGGTTGCGCCTCGTAGGCGACACGTTGGAGTTCCTGGACGCTTCCGGCGCGCCTCGCCTGCGAATGTCTCCCCCGTTCGTGCTGGACCGCTTCGGCAGGCGGTCGTCCGCGGCCGTATCGGTCATACCTTGGGGGGATCGCCCAGCGTGCACAGTCGACAGGGCCCCCGCCCCGCCGTGGGGTAGGCCCGTTCGAGCGCCTTGCCCGTCCGATTCCAGCCTCGTGGCCGGCCCACGGGTTGAGGCTGGCCGCAGCGCGCCGTGCCGGTGTGCCGTCCGCGTTCGATGGAGCGTCACGAGAGATGCATATCCTGTCGTCGTGGACCCCTCCTGGGAGACGACCTCCGAGATGGTGGAGTCGCGCAGAGGTCATGCAGCGACCCTCCTACCCGGAGGCATGATGCTCGTTTCGGGAGGTTATCAGGCAGGCTCCACGGCCCTCTCGGAGGTCGACGGCGACGAGATCGTTGGTGAAGAGGTGCCGGGGGGCAGCGCCTTCTTGGCGTCCGCGGAGCTCTACGAGCCAACGTCGAGGACGTGGAGCGCGACGACGCCCATGCTGGAGCCTCGGTCCCGCCATAGCGCGACGCTCCTCCTCGACGGGCGCGTCTTGGTGACAGGCGGGCGGGCGGCGAACGAAGCGGCGCTCGCGACGGCCGAGGTATACGAGAATGGTCAATGGGCCCCTACCGCATCGATGGGCGTCGATCGTCACTTGCATACCGCCACGCTGCTCGCGGACGGGCGGGTGCTCGTCGCTGGTGGCATTCTGGGCGGCAGCCCGACGGGCCCGGCCACCGACGTCGTGGAGGTTTTCGATCCGTCGGGCAACGCTGGCAGCGGCGCGTGGACTCCGGTGGGCAACATGCATAGACGGCGCAAATATCACGATGCGGTGCGTCTGTCGGACGGCCGTGTGCTCGTGACGGGCGGGCTCGAGTCGACGGCGTTCGCGGGGGAAGCGCTGAGCCATAGCGAGACGTTCGATCCGCTCGCCGGGTCGTGGTCGGAGGTGGCACACATGCACGTTCCACGGTACGGTCACCGCGCCACCGCCGTCCCCGGAGACCGCATCATCGTCACGGGTGGAACGAATGGCAAGGCTGCCTCGAGCAGCGTCGAAGCCTACACGCCCGGGTCGTCGCCCGCAGGCGAATGGTCCTTGATGCCCATGATGCTCGACGCGCGGCAGCGCCACGTGGCTCTGGTGCTCGGGGACCGTCTGCTCGTGGCTGGCGGATTCAATCAAGGTGTTCGGCTCTCCTCCGCGGAAGCGCTCCTCCATGACGATCAGGAGGGCTCCTGGCTCGGCGCGGGCGAAATGACGACCCCGCGCTCCGCGTTCGAGGGCGTGGAGCTCGCCGATGGCGTCCTCTTGATCGGTGGGTACGATGGGAAAACGTCTCTAGCGACTGCCGAGACGTTCCGGGTCGTCCCCGCGGGGGAGCCATGCGTCGGGTCGGGGCAATGCACGACAGCCCTCTGCGCAGCTGGATTCTGCTGCAACGAACGTTGCAAAGGACCATGCCGTGCTTGCACCGCTGCAGACAAGGGAGGCGGAGAGGATGGCATTTGCGAACCGGTCACCTACAACCCGTGCAAGGAGTACGTGTGCGACCCTTCCGGACCATGCTTGGTGTCCTGCGCGATCGATTCGGACTGCGCCAGCGGTTACGGTTGCACGGATGGGGGACAGTGCGTCTACAACGGCATTGGAACCTGCGATGCTGGCGTATTGACAAGGCCAGACGGGACGCAAGAGCTCTGCGCGCGCTACGCGTGCGTCCCAAATCGAGGTTGCCTGGAGACTTGCGAGACGAACCGGGACTGTGCTGCAGGTAACGTCTGCAAGGCCGGGATCGTCAATGAATGCGTTCCGCTCCGTGCCGGCGTTTCGGAGGTCCCCGGCTGCTCCTGCAGCCTCCCAGCACCATGCAGTGCCTCAGCGCGATGGCTCATCATGCTTGGTGTTTCATATATTGCGTTGTCGATGAGACGACAGAGACGAGCGGAGACGGGAAATGAGCTTTCATGAGAGCAAAGGGCCTCGCTGGTTGTACATACCTTCGCTCTTGCTTGCGTGCTGCGCGGCCACGGACGTAGCGTTCAGAGAGCCCCCTCGCCTGCGAGAGCCCCAGGGGGCGGGTCTGGAAGGGGATCGGGGCGCGGATGTCGCACGCGGAGAGGTCCGCGCGTTACGAGAGTGGCTCTCACGCGCAACGTACGGCCAAGGCGGCGGAGGTCTCGATGAGGCAATTCGCTTCGACGAACTGCGCCCGTTCTTCGCTTCGACGTCACCATCGGCTGATGATCTCCCCTTCATCAGGATGGCCCCGCCGGGCGACAGCCTTCATGGCGCGCGCGTGGTGGTGCCATCGCGAGCGTCCGGCTGGGCTCGAATCGAAGAGCAGGGAGGCGCGCGCATCGATTTCTGCATGCCCGACGCTGGGGACATGCCGCTCGCCGAGGTTGACAGACTCGCGGTGTATCCACGCGCCCTGGACGGAGAATTCGCAACGTCTTTCTACGCGACTCATCGGGACGGCCTGGAGAACTACCTCTTCTTCCGATCGCGTCCGCAGCGCGAAGAGGTCCGGTATCTGCTCAACCTGTCGAACGTCCCCGGCTTGCGGCACGTGGCTAACACCATCGAATTCCTCGATGCAGCGGGCACGCCGCGCCTCCGGATCGCACCTCCGAGTTTGTTCGCCTTCAATGCGACCTCCGAGAGCCACTCCAGGGAACGTCCCCGACTCCGCCGCCACCAAGCGAAGTTCACGCTCAAGGGTTGCCGTGCCGATGTCTCCCCGACTCCTCCCTGGGGCCGCCCGGTTACGCCTCCTTGTAGGACGGGCGTCGAATGCACGTGTGAGGTCGTCGTTCGATGGGATGGAGAGGTCATACGATACCCGGCGCTGCTCGATCCCAAATGGTCGACGACGGGCTCCATGGGCGAGGCAAGGAAGCTCTTTGCTGCGGCTCCTCTGCCGGACGGCCGTGTCCTCGTGGCGGGCGGGGAGCAAAGCGGAATCGATTATCTCGATTCCGTCGAATTTTACGACCCATCCAGCGGCACCTGGAGTTCGGGCCCCGCACTCAATCACCAGCGCAGCCAGCACACCGCGACTGTCCTCGCAAGCGGCAACATCCTGGTGGCTGGGGGCGAAGCCTCCGGCAGCAAGCCCACGGTGGCCGAAGTTTTCGACGCGTCGATAAACGCATGGATCCCCACGGCCCCGCTGAACGTGCCACGCTACAACCATGCCGCCGTGGGGCTCTCGGACGGACGCGTTCTCGTCGTCGGAGGCCAGAGCGCGTTCGACTCCGCCACGCTCGGGAGTTCCGAGACGTTCGACCCTGCGACCGGATCCTGGACATTCGGCTCCGATCTCCAGACGCCAAGATATTCCCATACCGCGACGCTCCTCCAGAGCGGAGACATCCTCGTGGCGGGTGGACGAGGCTCGCAGGCAACAAATACGACCGAGATACGCGACGATACCATGCAATGGAAGATGGGGCCATCCCTTGTGAACGCGCGCTGGCACCACACTGCCAATCTCTTACCGGACGGCAGGGTGCTTGTCACGGGGGGTTATGGTTCGGGCACCTTGGATACCGCGGAGGTCCTGGAGCACGCCACCATGATCTGGAAGCCCGTCGGTAGCATGGGTCATGCACGAGGCGAGCACACCGCGTCGACGCTTCCGAACGGGCGTGTCCTCGTGGTCGGCGGATTCACGTTCACCGAGACGACGGCCTCGATTGCTCAAATCTTCGAGGGGGGACCATCAGGATGGGTGAACGTCGAAGGCACGCAGGAGCCCCGCCTCAGCCACGCCTCTGTCCTCGTGGGAGATACGGTCATCATCGCCGGCGGATACAACGAAACCGGGCATCTATCGAGCACGGAGGTATGGAAGATGTCCCCGCTCGGCGCTGCTTGCGCTCAGGCAGGCGAGTGCATTTCGGGATGGTGCGTCGATGGATCCTGTTGCGACGCGGGCTGCACGGCCGAATGCCTCTCGTGCAACTCGTCCGCCACTGGCCTCCCGGATGGCCAGTGCGCGCCGCGGCTCGTGAACCCTTGCTCTCCGTACAAGTGCAATGCCTCGTACGAATGTCATTCGTATTGTACGGCGAACGGCGGCGAGTGCGAGGCGCAGCATATTTGCGCACCCGACCAAAGCTGCATCCCTCAATTTGAGTGCGATGGTGAACACTCGCTCATCGCCCCAGACGGTGGCGTTGGCCACGACTGTTGGCCATATCGATGCGTGGACACGGGGCAATGTTTGGAGCGCTGCACGTCGAATGCGGATTGTGCCAAAGGCAACGCTTGCTACCTCACCGGTTACCTGGGCACCTGTTTCGTACAGCAAGACGAGCGCCCTGGTACAGCGTGCGCGTGCCTCGCGGCTGGAGGGGCAAGCGGTTGGAGTGGAACCCGGCTCTTTCTCATCGTGCTCGCGACATGGATGGTGCGTAGGCGTAGCTTGGCTGAATCCAATGGTACGTAGCGACTTTGGCAGCTCTGCCCTGACGGTAACATTCCAAACAGCGTACTGGCAGACTCACCCATGGATCAAGCCGCGCGTGGGCGACCGCTCGAACTGGTTTTGGGTCCAAGCCTTATGGCGTCCGTGCCCCCCAGCATCTGAGTGCTAACCTCCCATACCATCCCGCGTCATCATGCCCCTCCCGAAAGGCACCTCCCTCTTCTACCGCCCCTCCAAGAAACGCTGGGTTCTCAGCTACGCCGACCCCGTCCGCGGCCAGCCGCAGAAGGTCCTCCCGAAGGAGATCACCCGCCAACGCGACGCCGAAACCTGGGCGGCCGAATGGCTTCGCTCCGAGAACCTGCGCCCCGACCTCGCCCTCACGCAGCGCCGCGAGGAGGGCCTCAGCGTCGCCGCCTGCGCCGAAAAATGGCTCAGCCTGCGCGCCGGTGACGAGCGCGTCTCCCCCGCAACCCTGAGCGGCAACCGAGGGGCCCTCCACAACTGGATCCTTCCCCGGTTCGGCGCGAAGCCCATGGTCTCGCTGGAAGTGCCGGAGCTACGCGCATTCATCCGGGATATCCGTGGGAAGCGCGCGGCCTCGACGGTGCGCAACGTCTATTACACGTTCTGCACGCTCTTCGCCGATGCCATGGCCGAGGGCTGGGTGACGAGTCCAGCCAATATCCTGCAGCATCCGGGCGTCCAGCGTGAGGTGCCTGAGTTGGAGGCGCACGGCGCTCTCCGCATTCCGCTCGAATGGGCGGCGGCCCTTGTGAGTTCTCCGCTGATCACCCTCGATTGGCGCGCACGCTACGCCGTCGCATTCACGAGCGGCGCGCGCGATGGCGAGATCGCCGGATTGCGCTGGTCCGACGTCGACCTCGATGGCGCGACGCCGACGTTCCGGATCGAGCAGGCCGTTGCACTCATAGGGAAGAAGGCCGGGGTCAGCTTTGCACAGCCAAGGGACCCGAAAACCAGGCAGAGCAAGCGCACGATGCCGCTTCATCCCGCGGCCCGGGAAGCACTGCTCGAATGGCATACGCACTGGGGCGAACTCGTCGGTCGAACCCCGACGCCGAAAGACTTTATCTTCCCAGGCCCGAACGGTGAGCCCGCACGGCCCCGTAGCGCCGAGCAGATCCGTGAACACCTCGCCTTGCTGGGACTTCCCATCGAGCTCCGCGGCCAAGCGCTCGACTTCAAGGCAACCCGTGCCTGCTTCGCCTCGTGGCTGTCCGACGCAGAGGTCCCCGAGCAGGTCCGCAAGCGCCTCATGGGCCACGCGCTCCGCGACGTGACCGAGAAGCACTATACGGCGCGCGACCTCGAGCAGCTCGCCCGAGCGGTCGCGAAGATCGAGCTCCGGTGGGAGACGGTGACCACCACGACCCCTACGGTGCCCAGCCCGACTGCTTCAGAGGTGCCCCGCGCCCCCGTCTTCACATCGAAAACCGGCACAAGGCCGGCACCGAAAAGGCATCACTTCCGCAAACCGCTGGCGACGCAGAAACCGTTGTCCGATCGTGCTTCCACAGCTTCCTACGCACACAAAAGCGACATCCAGGCACAACCAGTTCTCGAGCGGGCGCGAATTCCTAAACCGAAGGTCGCAGGTCCGATTCCTGCCGGGGGTGCCAATGATTTCGAGGGGTTAGCGCGTTGCCCCGCGTTGCCCCGGGGCCGTCTGGAAACGCGTTGCCCCACTGTTGCCCCAACCCCCCTGGGTGCTCTCGCCGATCCCGGCGGGTCGCGAGCGGCTCCGTGGTGACGGTCACCCCTTCCGACCTCGCCCCTTGGCCGTCCTCGGATCGTGCGATGTCCCACCATCGCCCCGTCCGTCGCCCCGCCCCTGCTCCGGCTCGCCGGGCTCCGTTGCCCCGCTGTTGCCCCGCCCCTCGGTCGCCTTCGCGATCCTCCGGGCGGCCTCGGCGAGGTCTTCCTTCAGGTGGTGCACGTAGCGCTGCGTCGTCGACAGGTGCTTGTGCCCCGCCATGCGCTGGACCACGTGCACGGGCACCCCCATGCGGAATCTATTTGCTACCTGCTAGGTGGGTCGCAAATATAACGATTCCGAACACTTATGAGACATTGAGCGCGACGCGCGGCCGGGCATAATAACTGCTCAAGCGTTCAGTGTTCGTACCATCGATGATCGAGGTCTGGACCATGGATCCCAAGACGGCCATCCTTTCCGCCATGGGCAGCAAGGGCAGCAGGGGCAGCAAGGCGCGCGGGGCAGGGCAGCACAGGGCGCACGCGAGCCCGCCGAGCGACGTTTCCATCGGCGAAGTGATGCAGGATACTCCCGCGCCCGCGGGCGTCGAGCCTCCCGCGGTGCGCGTCCCCACGGTCGACGGCCCCCACCCCGGGACGTCGCGCGTGCTCGCCTATCGGCGCGTCTCCACCATGGAACAGATGCGATCCGGCACGTCCCTCGACGCGCAGGACGAGGAGATCCGGCGTTACTGCCGATATGCCCGCCTCCCCGATCCGATCGACTTCGAAGAGACGGAGTCGGGGGGCGTCGAGTCTCAGGAGAAACGCGAGAAGATCGCAGCCCTGCTAAAGGCTGTCCGCCCGGGGGATCTCGTGATCGTGGCGAAGCTCGATCGGTTCTCTCGCGATATCGTCTTCACGATCTCCGCCGTGCGGGACATCATCAAGCGCGGGGCGCGCTTCCTCTCCCTCGCCGAGCGTTTCGACGCCTCTACCCCCGAGGGGGAAACGCAAATGGCGCTGTGGGCATCCATCGCGCAAATGGAGCGGGCGCGCATTCGAGAGCGCACCGAAGGGAACAAGAAGCGGCTCCGCGCCCTGGGGAAGTTCGTCGAAGGGCATCCCCCGTTCGGGTACGTGCGCGCCAAGGGGGTAGATATCCACGATAAGCCCCGCCGATTGGAAATCGATCCCGTGAAGGGGCCGATTGCTCGGGAGATGTTCGACATGTGCCTCGCGGGCAAGGGTGCTCCCGAGATATCGCGCCATTGTCAGGAGAAGTATCCAGGGGTTGCTGCGTTCGCCACGAGCTGGATCCTGCTCATACTCAAAAACAGGATGTACGCGGGGCAGCTTGCGACCACGCCCGTCCGGCCGGATAAAAAGCGCCAGATGACGCAGAAGCCTGCGGAATGGGTCGACGCGCACGAGCCGATCGTTCCCCTGCAAATGTGGCATGCGGCGCAGCATGCGCTGGCGGGACGTCGCTCCTACGGGCGCAAGCCTGGCGCCGAGACGAAGACCGCGAACTGGCTGATCCGCGGGCTTGCCCGCTGCACGCTGTGCGGATCGGCGATCACGTGCAGACCCGCGGGCGAGAGCAACGCGCATGAAGGCTACTACGTGTGTCGGAAGCGCTATGCACCGCACTTGAAGAACGCGACGCGGGAGGGTTGCTCGGACGCTCCGTGGAATCGGAAGGACAACGTCGATCCCCATATCGAGGGGCTCATTGTGCGCCATTACAAGGCGTTGGAGAGGCAGCTATCGAAGGCGCCCCCCGCGTCGCCTCACGCGCCCAACTTCAGGGCGCAGCGGGCCAAGCTCGTCACGGCGCGGAGCAACCTCGTTTCCATGGTGTCTTCCGGCGCATGGTCCATGGACGTCATTCGCGCGGAAGCGGCGAGGATCGAGCGCGAGCTTGCGGCGATCGACGCGGAGGAGCGGGCGCTGTCCGCGGAAGCGTCGGCCGATACGGTCGCGAACCGTCAAGGGGCGCTGGGATGGCTTCGGGCGATTGGGGAGCAATGGCCGAGCATGGGTGTCCCAGCGCGGCGCGCGGCCCTCGCCGCGTTGATCGAGGGGATTACGATCGGCCCGGAGGGGATCGCCGTGGAATGGAGCGACGCGGCGACGATGGCGGTCCGGTATGCGGAAGGGCGCTTGCCCGATCTCGCCACGCTGGGTGACGAGGATCCGAGGCGTCCGGCTCGCCCGATGCTCGCGGGAGGCGCGGAACACGTGCGCGCGCTCCCGCCCGGCGACGCCTAGCAGGCGCCCTAGAGCGCCAACCCGTTCGCTTCCACCTCAAGTTACGCGGCCTTGTGCAAGGCCAGCGCACCGCCTCGCCGCAGGATGACCTCCAGGTTCAGCACCGCGCAGTGGCGCCGCAGGTCGAAGA
>NZ_WJIE01000033.1:33409-35473 GCF_009649845.1 Polyangium spumosum | reverse complement strand
ACTACCTCCGAAGAAAGATCGCCGAAGCAGAAGCCCGCGCCACGCCGCCGAGCTGACATCCCACCCCCACTGCACCAGAGCTCGCGCGAAAACGTCGCGTCGCTGCAGGACAGTGTGCGCGTAGATAACCTGTCGCCTGGTGCGTTGCTCGAGCCGGCAGAAAGGCTGAAGCTGAAGATCCAAGGTTAGGTGAATGCACGCAGATCGCAAGCGTGTAGTCCCCAATCCACTGTGAGGAGTGCAAATATGGCAAGCGAACCTGGAACCATCGAAACCGAGCTTGTACTTGCGAGCGATGGCGCGATCTACCTCCACTTCGAGGAGGAGCCGCCCGCGGGGCGGCGCGTGTTCACCGGATACGCGCTCACCGCCGAGGAACGCGCGCAGCACGGCACGCAGGGCTTGCTCCGCTGGGCCTGCCTCCAGCTCCTCGCGCTCGGAAGCGATGGCTGCGTGTACGTCCAAGAGGGGACGCTCGATCCCGAAGGGCGCAAAGAGTTCAGGGGTTACGCCCTGACCGCCGAGGAAGCCGAACGCGTTGTCCAGGAGATCCACCGAACGGCGTTCAACGTCACCATAGCGACGCGCGTGAAGTGATGGTTAAAGTGGACCGAGGAGCCATGTCCAAGAACGCGCTGGATGATTGCGGACGATGGCAGCGTCGTGCCGCCGAGCTGAATTTCGTGTTTGCGACGGATGGGCGAATTTACATGCGTGGTCGCCCGAAGCGGGGCCGTCGTTGGTTCACCGGGCTGGCGCTCACGCGAAGAGAGCTCGCACGGCTCGATTATCGGCCCATTCTTGCTTGGGCAATCAGGGGAAACCTTGCGTTCGGCAGCGATGGCCGTGTTTACGTGTGGTGGAGCACGATAGCAAGTACCCACGAGGGACGAGACCTGTTCGAAGGGTACGAATTGACGCATGAGGACGAGCGCCATCCAACGATCCGCACGATGGCGATCGAGGTCGAGCTCAATACCAAACGCTTGGTGGAACGCTGGACGAGGGAAAAAGCCCGACGACCGTCGAAGCGGCGCGGCGTCGGGGGTGGGCGCCGGAGCTCCCCGAGGAAGTCATGATGTACGGCCACCTTCTCCGCAGGCTCCTCGAAGTGCTCGACGGCTGGTCCCAGGGTGTGCTCGCAGGAGCCGCTACGAATCCAGGACGAAAACTGGCGCATGCCATCGCGGTCGCGGACGTACTCTCGACGCTGATCCCTCTCGTGCGGCCCGAGCTGAAGTCGACGCCGGGAGCCCCGCCGGATCCTCCCGAGGTCGTCCTATCGAGGGTCCTCATCGTGCTCGAAGGGTGGTCCCTCGGGGTGCTCGCTTTGGCGGGTGACAAGCACACGAAAACCAGGCGCGAGCGCATCGTGGCGGTCGCGGACGTGGTACAGGTGCTCGTCGGGCTCGTGCAGCCCGAGGTGGTCGCGATGGCGAGGAAGTCTACCGAGCCCTGACCAGGCCGCGTCCAACTTACTTCCGCCCCCAGCCTGGCTTCAACCGAATGCGGCATTATGCCGAGGGCGAGACGTAGACTTTACTTCGGGGGCTCGTGCGTCGTGCGCGCTTCGAGGTCTTTCCGAACCTTCCGGCGGTCGCCCTTCGGCACCTTGCGAGCGAGATCCGCGATACGATTTACCTCGTCGTCCGCCGGGAAAGTCATGACGCAAAACGGGGGTACGTCGAGCGCGCGTGCGATGCGCTCGACGGTCTCGATGGTGATCGCCGCCAGGCCCTGCTCGATGCTCGACAGGTGGCCTTTCGAGATCGCGGAAGCTTCGGCAAGGTCCTGCAAGGACAGGCCGCGCTCTTTTCGTAGCTCGCGGAGACGAGCGCCAACCTTCAGGCAGAATGGTTTTGCTTCGGTTCGTCGGGGCACGGGTTCCTCCTACTCGCGCGTGAGTGGTCCGAGGTCCCTACCACAGGTTCCTCCCGGAGACAAACCCTGCGGACAAACAAAAGAGAGGTCGTGGGGCCCAGCCGGGGTGGGCGCCCCCACGCGGCCCCCCACCCCCGGCGGCGGGGGCCGGCAGAGAACAGGCAAAAACAAGACCCCCGAGCA
>NZ_WJIE01000033.1:0-33399 GCF_009649845.1 Polyangium spumosum | reverse complement strand
AACCCCTGCGTACAACCAAACGTGTGGGCGGGGGGCCCAGCCGGGGTGGCCGCCCGAAGGCGGCCACCCACGCCGGTCGGAGGGGTCAGGCTAGTACCTGACAAACCTTCGCCCACGTGCCATCCAGCTTCCACGCGTAGAAGTGCGCCTGGCACGCCGAACGACACGGATACCTATCCGGCATCGCTTTCCACGAGGTCCCCGTTCGTAGGATCCATCGGATGGCGTTGACGATGCCGCGCTCGTCCGGGATCCGCCCCGATCTCTGCTTGGGCGAGCGCGATACGATGGGCGCCACCTTCTTCCATTGCGCATCCGTGAGGTCGTGTCGCGGATGGGCCCTTTTCGCAAGCTCTGCACGAAGCTTGGCGACCTGCTTGGGCGTGAAGATGCGGATCTGGCGGGAGCCAACACGCGGCGTGTCGCCGATGATTTCATCCGCCAGGGGATGAACAGCCTTCCGTTGTAGACGCAATTCCTTCGCCAGATCGGCCGCCGTCATGAGGCCCTGATCGTGCAGCGCCTGGATCTCTGCCCCGAAACGGCTCGGGCTGTGCTCCGGGATGTACTTGGGGATCCCGTTGTTGCGGTGCATCGGCAGGACGCGAACCCGCTGGCCGCACCCGCACGCGCAGAAATGCCCCTTCGCGTTCTCCGCCTCCGCCCACGCTGCAACGGAGAACTTCGGGGTGAGCTGCAAGCGGCCTTCGAGCCGGATAACGTCGGTCCGAGATGAGGGGCCAGTGTTCTCGGGCTGCCCTCGTCCGGAGACCGAGACCGGTCCGGATCCTCGCCGCTTCGACATCATCCAGATTACCCGCTGGCTGCCCAATGGCACGAAGGAGGTCTGCCCCAAGGCATTCCGAGGGTCGGATCTCCGGAGCTGGGAGCAGGTCACGGACATGTTCGGCGGTGAGTGCACCTATCAGCTCACCGCGTTCTGCGCGAGAACGCACCGGTTTCAGGCGTACTCGGACAAGTTCTTCTTTGCAGGGCCGGCGCGGAAACCGTTCATCGAGGAAGCGAAGCGGCCGCCCCCGCAGCCGGATCCGAACACGCCTTACGGTCCCGGCCCGTGGGGGCAGCATCCTGGGGCGCCGTGGGGGCAGCATCCCGGAGCGCCGCCCTGGGGACCGGGAGGCCCGTACCCCGGATATCCGCCGCCTCATTACTACGCGCCTCCGCCTCAGCAGAACTCGGAAATGCTCACCATGATGCAGCTCCTGGTCGAGCGTGAAGCCAAAGCCCGCGAGGCGAGCGAAGCGGCAAACGCAAGGACGAACGAGGTGCTGCTCAAGATCGCCCTCGAGCGACCTGCGGCGACGAACCAGCTCGAGCTGGCCCGCGACTGGTTCGAGTTCGGCAAGAGCGCGCAGACTCCGCGCGAGGAATCTGGGTCCTTGAAGGAGGCGTTCGAGCTACTCAAGGAGGAGATCAAGGCGCGGGGCGGCGGAAAGGGCGAATCGAAGAGTGATGATCTGCCTGTCGAGGTGATCGTCAACGGCCTGGTCGCCGCGATGAACCTCTTCAACAACAAGCGCGCGGCATCGCAGGCTGCGCAGCAGCCTGCGCCGGCTCCGCAACAGCCTGCACCGGCCCCGCAGGCTCCCGAGCCGCCTCCCTACGCGCCCATTCCCGTCTACATCGACCCTTCGGGGACGAAGTACGTATACGTGTCCGGGCTCGGATACTGCCCGGTCGTGGAGCCCGCGGCCATGCAGTACCCGCATCCAACGCCGGTTCCGCCACCGTACCCGTATCCCAGTCCCCAGCCGTATCCGTACCAGCATTACGCCTATCCCCACGTCCAGCCGCCGCCCACCGCGCCGCCCGCGGCGCCCGTGTTCCAGCCGCCCCCGCCGCCCGCGGCGCCCGTCACGCCGCCCATGTACCAGCCGCCCCCGCCGCCCGCGGCACCCGTCACGCCGCCCGCGGCGCCCGTCACGCCGCCAGCGGCGCCCGTGTACCAGCCACCTCCGAACGCGTACCAGCAGCCCATCGCGCCGCCCGCGGCGCCCGTTGCGCCGCCCAGCGCGTCGCCCGCGGCGCCCGTCCTCCCCGTGGCGCCCATCGCGCATCCGCCACAGCCAAGCGCGCCGATGGCGAAGCCGATGAACGACACGTATCCGCCGCCCCCAATGGCGGCCCCCGCTCCCGAGCAGTTCGTGAACGTGCCCGTCCCGGCGTCGCCCGTCGCGCCCGCTGCTCTCATTCCGCGCGGCACCCATCCCTGGGGTCGGATCGCCGAGCCTGCGCACGAGGGTTCGTCGGATACGAACGAAGCCGCCGACGACCCGGAGCCGGAGTTTCCCCTGGATGCGCTGGCCGCGATCACGAACGACCACTCGGGCGCAGTGCCTTCCGACTTCATGGAGACCATCGCGTCGGCAATGCAAGGGCCTGAGATGCAGGCCATCATGAACATCCCCGAGATCAGGGCGCTCCACAAGGCCGCGCACAAGGGCGAGATCTCCGGGGAGGAAGCGCAGGCGAAGGCCGCGCAATTCTTCAAGCGCGCGGCGGGAGGTAACTCATGATCCGCGTCGGCATCGTCCACTTTCCCTCGAACCTCGAAAAGGCGCGATACATGGCCGCGGGCAGCGTCGCGGATCTGCGCCTCCCCGAGGTGCAGCGCTGGGCCGCGGTCTTCCGGCGCCTTCCGCTCGCCGAGCGGCCCGCGGCGATCCTCAAGTTCTGCCAGTACGCGATCGACTATGTGCGCGATCCGCGTCGGGAAGTGCTCGAGGATTCCGCGGTGACGCTCCTCCGAGGATACGGCGATTGTGA
Source organism: Polyangium spumosum (assembly GCF_009649845.1). Taxonomy (NCBI): domain Bacteria; kingdom Pseudomonadati; phylum Myxococcota; order Polyangiales; family Polyangiaceae; genus Polyangium; species Polyangium spumosum. Next base: position 30,612 of record NZ_WJIE01000033.1, on the reverse strand, counting down.
TGCGAAGGCCCGCGTATTTGTTGCGCTCTGCCGCGCGAGCGGTATCCCGGCGCGCGAGTATTGCGTGCGACCTGCGCAGGATTTCCCGCACATCCTCGCGGAGGTCTACGTGAACGGGCGGTGGCGGCGTGTCGACCCGACGATCCTCAATTCGTCGATCGACCGCATCCCGCCCTCGGCGACGGCCATCACGAACTACTGGTGAACGCATGAAGAAGCATGTCACGCCCCTTCGTTGTGTCATTTGCCATCGTCGGCGCCCGCAGATCTGTGGCGGGTTCTGCTCGTGTGGCGCGTCCGTGTGGGAGCTCGAGCCGCACGAGCCGCCGCCGGGCATCACGATCGAGTCGCTCGATGACGGCTTCGCCCCGCTCCGTCCCGTGCACTTCCGCTCCGTGCTTTCTCAGGCCCTCGGCGGTGTCGTGCTCGGGCTCAAGGTGCTCGTTGGTGGGACGCCCGGTGCGGGCAAGTCCACGCTCTGCGCGGAGCTCGCTTCCCAGATCGCCGAAAGGCTCGACGGCGAGGGGTTCTGGCTCGACGGGGAGCAGAACAAATACTTGGTCCAGGAGCTGTTTCAAAGGACGGGGTCCTCTGCGCGTCGGATCAAGATCGTGAGCCGGCGCCAGGAGAAGCTCGGCTCGAAAATCGGCTGGCGCGACGCACTGCTGGCGGTTCCGCCCGACGCGGCCGTGATGGTCATCGACTCGCTCCAGCGCTGGGCCACGAGCATCGCCGAGCAGACCCTGCTACTCGAGCAGCTCGCCACGATGCCGCAAACCGCGCTCGTAGTGTCCCACTTCAACAAGGCCGGCCAGTTCGCGGGCCGCATCGGAAACGAGTACGACGTCGATGCCACGGCGATCATCCGGCCGAAGAGCGTCGAGGTTACGAAATGCAGGTGGGCCCTCTGTCCCCGCGTCGTGCCTCGACCCGTCATGACTACCGAGGAGGTCGCATCTCGCGACGAAGACAAACCGCAACAACGAAAAGGAGGCACGGGATGAAAGCCATCACGTTATCATACGATTCCGGGGGCTGGGAAACCGGCAACCCGGATGATGGAGGAGAAGCGCCAGCCGAAGACACTGGCGACTTCATGGATACGCTCGCATCGCTCTTCGGCGGCGGTGGGGGCGGCAATGCAGCGCCCGCGGCAGGTGGCAGCCTTGGCGAGAGCCTCGGAATGCTCGCTGGCGCGGGGCTCGGGACCCTCGTGGGGCCCGCGGGCACGGCCGTGGGCGCAGGGCTCGGGAAAGCGCTCGGCGGCGGCGTGGAGCGCCTGGTCAGGACCCAGACGACCCGTCCTGCGCCGCCCTCGCGGGGCGCGAAGCGCCGTTTGTCGCAGAACGAGAAGCGTATCCTCGCAAATGGCCAGGAGATGACCAGGCGAACCGGACACCCGGCGTACGCGGAGGAGGCGTCGCTCCGTGTGTACCGACCCGCCGAGTATCGCCGTCGGCGCACCGCGGGCACGCTGCCGACCCAGGGACTCCCGCCCTCGCAGCCGGCACCGCAACCGCCACCGGCGTCGCGTCCCCCGTCGGCCCCCCGGATCGCCTTTCCGATGGACATGATGCACGGTCAGCGCGAGGCGGCGTGGATGGCGCAGCAGGCTTCCGCGCAGCCCGCTTTCTACGGGCAGGACGAGGAGTACAACGAGACCGCGGCACCCGATCCGAGACCGCGGCCTCTGCGGCACACGTCCGTCACGCCGCTTCCGCGCGAATACATGGAGGTGCTCGTCCGCGATGTCCCGGCCGTCAAGAGCCTGGATCCGCGGCTCCTGCGCCTCGCATCCGGCACGGTGAGCGTCGCGCGCGACGTCTCCGGCGTCGATCCCTCGACGGGCACGTATCACGCATTGCCCGGAGAAACCCCGCACGGGATCACCAAGAAGCTCACCGGGCAGGTCGAGCGCGTCGCCGAATTGCTTGCGGCAAACCCGGGCAAACAGGAGTCGTCTCCGGTGTGGAACATCCCGCCGGGATGGCTCGTGTACGATCGCGAGACGGGCGCGCTGGCGACAGCGCGCAAGTACGCCGTCCAGCAGGGCGATTCGCCGTTCTCGATCGCGAAGAAGCTCGGCGCGAGCGCGCGGCCGAAGTGGTTCTCCGAGCTGCGCGCGGCGAACCCGCAGAAGCCCGTCAAGAACGGCAACTTCGTATCGCTGCACGCGGGCGAGGAGCTCGGCGTTCCCGACGACTGGCCGGAAAATCCGCTGGCGGTTCCCGTCAGCGGCGCGGCGCCTGCATCGCAGAGCACGCCCCAATTGCCGTCGTCGACGACGCCGCAACCTCCTGCTCCGGCGCCGAGTCCGGGGCTTCCCGGGCCCGGGCAGAACTCGACGATGGATCCCGGGGCCATCCTCCAGGTCCAGCTCATGCTGGCGCGCTGGGGACGGCGGAATCCGGCGGCCATCAATCCGAGCGACTTCGGAAACACCTACGATTTCACCTCGACGATGACGCCGCGTACCGTGCAGGCAGTTCAATCGTTCCAGCTCTGGTGGAATCGGGAGCGGCCGCTGCGACCGCTGCGTATGGATGGCGTACTCGATAACGACACCATGTCCGCCATCAAGGAAGCCGAGCAGGTCGCGAGCAGCTACCCTCAGATCCCCGGGATGCAGGTGCCCTCGCCGCCTCAACCGGGCCAGACCACGCAGCAGTACCCGCTTCCGCAATCCCCTCCGCCGGGATGGCCGGCCAATCTCCCGTGGCCTCCGTTCCCGATTCCGGGCCAAACGGCGCCGCAGCAGCAGCCGGCTCCGCAGCAACAGCCCGTTCCGCAGCAGCCGCAGCCGGTTCCGCAGCAACAGCAGCCGGCACCCCAGCAGCCGCAGCCGAACCAGACGGCGCCGCAGTATCCGTTCCCGCAGTCGCCCCCGCCGGGATGGCCGTCCAATGTCCCGTGGCCACCATTTCCGATTCCCGGGCAAACGGCTCCGCAGCAACAGCCGGTTCCACAGCAGCAACAACAGCCGGCACCTCAGCAGCAGCAACCAGCGCCGCAACCGGCCCCGCAGCAGCCGCAGTGGCCTTACGGCTGGCCGTGGGGCTGGCCGTGGGGCTATCAGCCGCAGCAGCCGGCCCCGCAGCAACAGCAGCAACAGCAACCGGCTCCGCAGCAGACGCAACAGCAACCGGCTCCGCAGCAGGCTCCGGCGCCGCTGCCGTTTCCATTTCCGAATCTGCCGCCGTGGATGGCGATGCCCAACATCCCGAACATCTCGAAGACCTCATCTCCGGCGCCCACTCCCGTGCCGACGGGGCAGACGGCGCCGAGTTCGGCCTTCCCGCCATTCGACGCGCACATGCCCGAGGATCAGCGGCAGATCCTCCGCTACATCCTGCAGAACGAGACGCGCGTCGATGCCCTCATCATGGGCGCGAACATGTACGACGCCATGGGTTATCCCTTGGCTGGCCAAGCATGCCGCGCTAGGGCGGTCGCGCTCGCGGCGATTCTCGATTCACACATGCCCGAGGATCTGCGGCAGATCGTGCGGAGCATTCTCCAGAACGAGACGCGCGTGGATTCCCTCGACTGGGCGGCGAACGTATACGACGCCATGGGGTATCCCATGGCTGCGCAGGCCCTTCGCAGCCGCTCGCAGTACATCAAGGCGGCCCCGCATCAGCCCGGGCCGTATCCGGCGCCCGCGCCCGTGCCGTATCCGGCGCCCGTTCCGGTGCCGGCTCCCTGGTTCCCGTCGTCACCCGAAGACCCTGAAGAGCAGCCGCCCGTGGTGACCTACACCCCGGACGACGGTTCGCAGACCGGAGGCAACGATACGTCAATGATGCCGATGCTCGCGCTTCTGGGAGCCGGCCTGGCATTCACGTAATCGGAAAGGGGTTCGTCATGCCGTTCTTCTTCCTCCCCTCTTGGTGGTGGAAATGGTGGCAGCAAAAGCAGGAGCAGGAACAGGACCCGGCGCCGGTCCCCATGTTCTTCCGGTGGTATCACCGGGAGGGGCAAATCGCGGAAATGTCGCTCGCTTCGCTGGAGGTTGCGAAGCGAGAGGCTTGGCTCGAGCTCGACCAGAAGGCGCTCGCGCGGGTCTTCCGTGCGTTCGTCCTGCTTTCTCTCCAGGTGGCGCCGCTTTCTGCGGAGCCGCGGGCGCTGGGCGAGCTCGGGCCGCATCTTTACAGTACGCCGGACCGCAACGCTGCGGGCTCCGCAATTGCACGTACCCTCGTGCTCCTCGCGCCTCGCAACGTCCATGCACGTTCGGACATCATGACCGAGGAGGCCGAGAAGGGCAGCGGCGAATTCGAGACGGGCGCTGCGCCGCTGCTCGTCGTCCTCCTCGTGACGGCCTCCGCCCTCGCCGCTGCCTACCTGAGCAACGTCGTGGGCGAGGCCGTGCATGCCGTGAACTTCGACGACGAGGTCACGAAACGCATGCTGTCCATCCAGGCGCGCGCGATCGAGGTGCTATCCATGCACGTCGAGCGCGAGCGCATCGCAGGGCACGAGCTTCCCTTCGACGAGGCGGAGCGCCAGCTCCTCGTCTCGCTCGAGGATACGCAGCGCAAGCTCACGACCCTGCAACGCAAGCCCCTTCCGACACCGTTCGAGGGGGCGACGGAATTCGCTCGCTCTGCGACGGCTTCGCTGCTGCCGCTGGGCATGCTTTTGATGGTCTTCCTGTACGTCCTCAACAACCCGCAACGGAGGAACTGACACAATGGCATCCAAACAAAGAGACAGTACCGTGCGCGTGGACCGCAGCCTGGTCGCGGTCCCGCGCTACAAGCTGGAGAAAATCCAGCGAATGGAGCGACGCCGGCACATGGCGCGCGACACCGGCAAGAGCGTCCTCTATCTGGCAGGCGTGGGCGCCGTGGTCGCCTTGATCGCGAACCTCGACGATTTGAAGCAGAGCAAGGAGGCGAAGGATCACTGGTGGCTGGTGCCCATTGCGGCGCTGGTGGTCGGATACATGCTGAAGAAGCGGGGCCACCCCTATGCCGCTGCGGTGCTCGCCGTGGGTGGCGCGCTTTTCGCGCTCGCGTACGCCGGGCAGTCGAAGCAAGCGCAGGCGCAACCCGCGCAGCAGCAGGTTCCGCCGCTGCCGGCCCCCAAGCAGCAGGCATTGCCCGGCAAGAAGGAGACCGGCTCGCCGCTCGGGCACGCGGCCCCCATAAACATGCTCCCCACGCCCGACGGCGGGCTCTGGGTGCAGGCGCCCGACGGCCAGATCGTGCGCATCTCGCGCGAGCAGCTCGCGCCGGTGAACCAGTTCGCTCAACGCTTCATGCATTCGCCCGCGTTCCGGCGCGCGGCGTGATCGGAAAGGAGAACACCGATGACGAACCATATCGACCCCGGGAAGGTACAGAACATCCTCGATGTCTTCGACCGCATGGACGCGGAGAACGAAACCGCGGCGCCGGATGATGATCCGGATTTCGACGACACCGCGGGGCCCGGCGACGACGACGACGAGGTCGCGGGCGCCGAGCTCGAGGCGGAGGAGGGTGACACCGGCGACATCCGCGCGTTGCAGCGGCGGGGAAGGCACCAGATCACGCTCGAGGAGGCGCGTGCTCTGCAGATGCGCGCGCGTCAGCGCGGGCAGCGCGTCGGCGCGAAGAAGGTGCAAGCCAAGGTGAAGAAGCGCGCGCCGAGTGCGCCGAGGATGCAATTCCCGCCGAACATGGTCCCGCCCCAGGCCGGGACGAAGCAGCTCTTCGACAAGTGGAAGAACAAGAAGGAGCCGTTCATCGTGCGGCAGGAGGGCCATTACTATGCCGTGACCGAGATCCGTTGCATCTGCGAGGGCACGGCCAAGGGCGCGTGGTGCAGGATCCCGGCGGGCCAGTATCGGTTCTTCGATCGCGCGGTCGGCGACGACATCACGTTCCTCGGCACCGTTTCCGGGCAGGTGACGACGAACCTCACCAACCTGCAGCGTCCGTCGAAAACCACGTACAACGAGCAGGACTTCCTCATTCGTTCGATCACGATGCAGGAGGCAGGCCTCCGCGTCCGGTACGACGCGGCCGACATCGCCCAGATCCCGAACGTCGGCGCGGCCGAATCCGTGCTCGCGGGCCGGGCCTGGTTGTGGGACGACGCGGGCGCGTTCCTGCCGAAGGAGATCTTCCACGACTACTCCGGCGAGAACCTCCTGTACCGTGCGCTTCGGCGCTCGGGTGTCCTGTTCTTCAACTGGGACAAGCGCCGCACCGGCGGCAATGGCACGACGCGGCAGGTGCTCGTCGACCACCTCCGCAACGTGCCGGACACCAAGGTGAAGAGCCTCTCGCGCACGTCCGGCGGCGCGCCCGTGTTGCCCGTGCCCGATGGGTACATCTTCACGGACAACCCCGAGCGGAGCGAGGAGGGCGCGTTCTCCGCGGTGATCATGGTCCACGAGGACATCGCATTTCCGATCAAACCCATCGACCTCGGCATGGGATCGCCGATGAAGCCGGTGGAGATCGGTCTTTACGTCCAGCTCTCGCTCAATGGCGTGAGCTTCGAGCATGCGAAGCGGGCCCAGGCCATTTCGGCGTGATGTCCCTCTAGCGGAGAGACGGTGATATATGAGGGTGGCAGAGATCGACAGCGAGAAGGCGATGAACGTGGTGGAGACGGATCCCGATTTCGGGGCGTCGAATCATTGCGTCATCATCATGGAGCAGCCTCCCCTCGATGGGGAAGACCCGGCTCCGCGCTGGCGCGTCTCTGCCACCCTTACTTTGCGGGATGCTGTGCTGGGGCCCGACTCGATCCAGGCCGATCTGCCTGTCGTCGTGGTCGGGCCCCTCGTTCATAAGCGGCAGATCATGGCGGTCGCGAGGTATCCGGGCCGTGTGGTGAAGTGGTCCTTTCGCTTCGAGAGCGATGACGGAAGGGCGAAGGCGCGCGTGTGGTTGCACCCGGGCAGCTCCCTGATGGGAGAGTGCGGCATCTTCGTGGTGGCACACGATCCGGTTTGACGAGTCTGGAGGCACGTATGGACAAGTGGCTGCCCAACGAGCGGTGGTACGACAATCTGGACGTGCTCGGTAGCGATTATTATCAGAGCACGCCTGGAATCCATCTCGACCCCAACATGGATCCTGGCTGGCGGGTTGCGCTCCGGACCTTCATCGAGCACGTGACCGACCTCCCGTCCATTTTGTTTTGGGCGAACAACTTCGAGAAGGCGGGGCACGTCTATGCTGCGCAGGCGTTACGTGACCGCGCGCATGCGCTCACGGTGCCGCTCGACATGCCGGCAGACACGCAACCCATGGTTCGATGGCTCCTGATGGACGAGACGCGTCCAGCGCTGCTCGTCCAGGCTGCCAGGGAATACGAGGCCAAGGGATACCGAGCCGCAGGCAATACGCTGCGAGATAGAGCTACGCTTCTCCGGATCGCGCGCCGGAGAGTGGACCCGGCGCCGGAAATCGTGTCGCCATGGATACCGAAGCCTGGGACGTCGGTGCCCATTGCACGCTGGTACGACGATCTCGATGTGCTTGGGAGCGAGGGGTACCAGAAGAACCCAGGGCTCCACCATGAGAACGCCATCCAAGGCACCGCGGCGCTCGATCTCATGGTCAAGGCCGCGAGTTATAATCTCGGCCAGGTCTTGCGGTGGGCGAAGGAGTACGAAGCCGCAAAACTGCCCGTCGCTGCGCAGGCGATGCGGGATCGGGCGGCTACCCTTCTGCTGCCGTTCGATCTGGGGATGTCTCAGGCAGAGCGAAACTACGCTCAGGTCCACTTCCAGTACGAGACGCGTCCCCTAATGCTTCTTGAGGCGGCTCGAAACCTCGAGGCGCACGGCCATGAACTTGCCGGGAATGCACTGCGTGAGCGCGCCGCCCTGCTGCGCGTGGCCAGTCGTCGGCGTCGGCCGTCTCCTGAGATCGTGTGGCCGTGGCCAGGGCTCCCCGAGGGGCAAACACCCAAGCCGCTGCCGACGCAACCGCAGCCATGAACGGAGGGAGTCGTGGATCCTGCAGGACTTCGTTCCGAGATTCTGAATGCATGGCCCCTCGCGGTGGGGTCGCAACAGATTACGCCGCCCGAACTCCAGGCCGTCGAGGCGGTCATTGATCTTCCCCCGCTGCCGTGGACAAACGCACTATGCCGCAAACGCGGCCACTTGTGCTCTCAATTCGAACTCGACCGGGCTCAAGTACCCGAGGTACGAGTGCCGCCGGGCGTGGTTGTAGAACCGCTCGAGGTAGTCACCGATCGCCGCCGTCGCGGCATCCCGGGTCGGGAAGCGCGTAGCGTCGACCAGCTCCGCCTTGAGGGTCGCGAAGAAGCTCTCGGCGACGGCGTTGTCCCAGCAGTCGCCCGTGCGGCTCATGCTCGCCACGATGCCGCGCTCGCGCAGCGCCTTCCGGTAGTCCTCGCTGGCGTAGGGGCTGCCGCGGTCCGAGTGGTGCAAAAGCCCCGGCCGCGGCCGGCGCGCGCGTAGCGCCCGCTCGAGCGCCGCGAGCGCGAGGGCGCGGTCGTTCTGTTCGCTCATTGCGAAGCCGACGACCCGCCGCGAGAACAGGTCGAGGATCGTCGCCAAGTACAGCCAGCCCTCGGCCGTCGGGATGTACGTCACGTCCGTCACCCACGCCTCGTTCGGGGCCTTCGCGTCGAATTGGCGACCGAGCAGGTTCGGCGCGAGCGGCATCGTGTGGTTCGAGTCCGTGGTGCGCCGGAATCGGCGCTTGCTGCGTGCTTCGAGGCCCCGCTCGCGCATGAGCCGCTCGACGCGCTTGCGGCTCACGCAAAGGCCCCTGGCGCGCAGCTCCGCGTGCACCCGCGGGCTGCCGTAGGTGCCGTGGCTGCGCTGGTGCGCGGCGACGATCTCCGCCGCGAGCTGCGCGTCGGAGGCCTTCCGCCGCGGCTCGGGGCGCTTGCAAAAGGCGTAGAAGCCGCTGCGCGAAACGTCGAGGACGTCGCAAAGCACGGTGACCGGAAAGAAAGCCTTCTCCGCGGCGATGAACGCGAACTTCACTCGCTCTCCTTCGCGAAGAAGGCCGCCGCTTTTTTTAATATTTCCCGCTCCATCTGCAGCCGCTTGTTCTCACGCCGCAGCCGCACGAGCTCCTCGCGCTCGGCGCCCGTGAGGGCCTCGGGGGGTTTCTCCCCGCCGACGTTGACCTCGTCAGCTCTCACCCACTCGCGTAGCGCGGTTTCAGTTAGATCCAGATCCTTCGCGACCTTCGCGATGCTCCGGTCCCCGACCTGGCAGAGACGAACTGCCTCTGCCTTGAACTCCGCGCTGAACGACCGCCGCTTCCGCCTCGCCATGGAACTCTCCTAGCGCAAATTCGCGCCTTTGGGTTTGTCCACGGATCCGGGGGAGGATCATCATCGCCCAGACGTCATGGCCGATCCCGGACGCGTTGCGCAGGCTGTACAGGGACGCCGTGACGGCGAAAGCATTGAAGTGGGGGGAGGTCAGCGCCGTCGCCGAGGCGTTGAAGTGGCGGAAGTGGCTGCCGGTGCCGCCACCCGACGTGCTGTGGGAGCGAAAGCGAGAGATGGCGCGGAGGCTGCGCGAGCCAGTGTGGGTACCGGTGGCGCACGTGGAGCTCGAGGAGGCGCCGGAGCGAATCCTCACAGTGGAGGGGTGGCTCTCACTCGAAGACGAGTATCTGCCGCGCGTATGCGCGGGCGAGCATCTGCGAGCGCATCCAGAAGCGAAGGCGGCGATCGTGATCGCTGCGAGGACATTCGTGCTGCGGGCGATGCGGGATCATCCGACGCTCGGGCGGACGACGCCGATCAAGAACGGGGACGTGTTCCAGGCGTTCTCGCGGGGGGCGAGCGAGGAGTGCGTGGCCGCGACGGCCCGGACGCGGGGGTTCGTGATGCGGTATGGGGGAAAGCTGATCCTGGCGAACCATGTCGCGGGGGCGCCGTGGCGGGAGGATGGCTCGCGGGGGCTGGACGCATCCGGCACCGAAAATTACGTAACGTATAACCATGGGCGGCGCGGCGCTGATGTGATCCCGACTCGGCTCGCTTTAACGTCGCATCCTGGCAATCGGGGGTGCCTGAGCCAGAACGGGGCGCACTGGCTCGGGGGACATGGCTTCGACTGCGAAGGGATCCTGCGGTTTTTCTACGGGGAGGACGTCGAGATCGTGCAACTTGGGCTCCGTCATGGGCGGAGCGTGGCGGGGTTCATCGGCCTTGCCGCACTCGGGGTGTTCGGGCTCGCCATGGTTGGGAGGTAGCGGAGGGCGACGGAGACAGAAGCCATGGGCGCTGCGAGTCGTGCAACGTGGGGGAACCGAGAACACACTTTCGGACCGGTGCCGTATATCGTGGCGGATGGGGCGGCGAAGGGGCCGGGGTTCCAGGAGGTGCTCGAAGCGTCATGGCCGCCCGAGGAATGGCAGATTGCGTGGTTGCGGGAGCTGGCGGACGGGTCTCGGCGGTTTGTTCGTCCTATGCAGTTCACCGTTTCAGCTTTTGCCGATGAACCTCGTACCAAACAAAGGGACATCTTTTCTTGAGATAGGCTTCACTCGTCTCGCCCATACGGTAGTCGTCGAAGTAATCTCGCCTATCCTTGCGGCAGTCTTCGTCGTCGAGCCCGAGGCGCTCGATGGTCGTCTGGGCGCGGTGCTTGAGGTCCGCCGCGAGGGCGGGGTTGGGGAAGATGCTGCCGGTGAATAGGTTCAAGTGAAACGTATCCGGGGCAATCTCAAACGGATCCAGTAGTTCATCGAACGCCCCCTTTCGGGCGTTGACCTTGGTGCATGCGAGCCTAAGGTTGCGCCAGCGATAGGCGTGCTCGATGGCAGATGATTTAGCGATGAAATGGTCTGTGGAGCGGGCGCCGGTGGTTCGCGGGATATGCATGGCTGCGTAGGCGCATACGCCACGATAGCGACGGTAGAGATCGTCCAAGCAATGGCGCCAATAGGGATGAAGCTCGACGTTCTTCCCATCCGCGCCTTTCGGCACGGCACCTCGTCTCGGTAAGTTATTATTGCGGAGCCACTTGACGCCAGGACGATAGACCTTCTGATTGAAGCCCTTCGGCTGGCCCCTCGGTTGGACCGGGATCACGGCAGCCAGCCTCGCTTTCCGGTAATGTAGCGCCACCGAGCCAAAAAAGGATCCGTCTCTCGCAGCACCGCGAGCAGCTTCTTGTCAATTGCCCTCGCAGCTTTTCTGCTCGTCTTCGGATTTTCGATTGCCCGCGCAGCCCGCTCGATCGCGTCCTCGGCTTCTTTAGAGCGGGGGTGCTTGAGCCCGAAGTGCTCCACGAGCCATGTGTTCGCGTCTCCAAAGCGTTGCCATGGCTCCTCGACGACGCGCACGGTCTTGTCTGATGGATTTTGCTGAAACTCGAGGAGGTTATCCTTCACCGGATCGAAGCTCGGCTCCAGCGAGGCGAGAACGAGGGGCGCGTGCGTGGTGACGATGAACTGGACCTCCGCCTGGGGCGCCAATGCCTCCATGGCAGCCAAGATTGCGGGGAGGATGGTCCTCTGCCATCGCGGATGCAGGTGCGACTCTACTTCGTCACAAAGCAGCGTCACGCGCCGAAGCGGGGCGAGCCCGGCTAGGGGGGCGACCTCTTGAATTTCGGAGACGGCCCAGACGAGCGCATACGCGAGCCCCAAGACGCGCTTGACAGCGGCCGACGCGTGGATCGCGAAGACGTTCGCGTCATAACCAAGATCGAGTGTGGGATGGTTGAGGGTATCGAGCCGCCTGAGACGCTTTGGTAGGCCGAACCGAATGGGCTCTTCGGGGGGCGAGAGCTTTTCGATAACCTTTTCAAGCGCGGCGTATGCGCTTCGGCGTTCGGACCGCCAGCTCACGATATCTTCGAGCAGCCCGCGGCAGAGCACTGTGCTGCCGTCACGCGCGTTTAGCCCGCGCCAGAGTTCGCGAGGCGCGAAATGGTACCCTCTGGAGAGGTCGGGTTGGCCTTTATCCGTGGGTTTGCGATTGCGGATGGGGTCCCACACCGAAAAGCTGCCATCCGCACGTGCATACACGCCAAGGCCTGGCGCAAGGGCGCGGCTCCCCTTCTTCTTCCAGCGTTCCTTGGCTGGATCGTATTCGCCGATGAGGTCTCGGCCACCCGCCTTGGCGGAGATGGTGGCGGTGGATACTGGTCGACCATTTCTGCGACGCGAAGGGGGCCGCGCCGGCTCATCAGACCAGGCGCCCGTGAGGGCCCACCAGAGCACCTCGAGCACGAACGTCTTTCCGAGGCTATTGTCGCCGATCAGGAGGTTCATGCGGGGACGAAGCGGCACCTCGAAGCGCGGCGCTGGCCCGACGCCCGTCGTGACTATCTGAGAGACAAATTCCTTCTCAGTTGACGTAGCTTCGCGCGGGGTGGGCGGCGCGTCGTCTGCTACGATCCGCTCGCCATGCTCGATCCGGAATCTACGAGCCTCGGCGTCCTCACGGTCGGCCTCTTCTTCGTAGCGTCGCGCGAGCGCGTCCAGCATGGCCGACGTCCTTGGATATCCAGCCATTTCGAGTTTCTGTGAGGCTTCCCGATAACGATCAGCGATCTCCCGCTCCTGGACACCTCCCTCGTCAAGATCTCGTGCCGTCATGCCGCGGAGATTGCGCTTAGCCAAGGCGAGGTTCTCGCTGAGCGAGGTATAACGTCCTGACTCGAGGAGACGCCTCGCGGCGATGCAGGGCCAAAACCCATCGCTGCCAGCGGGCGCGCGCGCAAGCACCTCGGCGACGTGGACGGAGCCTACACGTCCCCGCCCATCGTCCTCCGTTTTCGTGAGAACCTCTGCGGCCCATGCCTCGAGCTTGTCGTCGCGCTCGTTCTCGGGGAGCCCTTCGCCTGGAAAACCTTTCCATGCTTTGAGGAGGGCATACGCGTTCTGTGCACTTTGGACCTTGGCAGGATCCGTCCCCGTCGGGGACTCTTCGCCTTCTCGCCGATAGAGATTCCGAACGAGCGCGACGAAAATGTCCGTATTCTCTGCGAGAGCAACGGTTACGTATCTAGTGCGTCTCTTGTCTGAGATGAGGAGCAGGAAGTAGAATTCGAGGGGGGCGATGTCATGGACGGGATCTTTACCAGCAGGCGGGTCGCGATCGATGACATCGAAAAGCCATTCCACATAGTGCGCCCCTAGGGGAGCCTGGAGAGTTGCCCCCGTTTCCTTTACACGAAGGAGCACCCGGTATGCGAGCGTGCCAGTGGTCGTACTTCGATGAATGGCAGCTGTCTCAAGCGCGGCCGCCTCGCGTCCTACAGCAAGAAAGTGGTCTACTGCATATTCAAGCTCTTCAATTGATGGTTTGCCGAATACGCGCAGAATTGATTTCCAGTATTCTGTCTGCAGGGGTTCGCCCATCTGCTCCAGCAGTGCCCAAAGAGGCTTGCCCGTATCCCATCGGGCGGCGACACGTGCAGCATCTGCGATCCTGCCTAGGTCTATAAACCGCCTCAGAAGCTTTTCGAGCCACGAAAGGCCGAGCTTGCGAGCACGCGCGATCGAGAAGCTGGCAATAAGAGCAGCGTATGGCTCCTCTGGCGTATCGGCCAGGATTCGGGGTTCGACATCGGACGAATGCGGTGATTTTCCCAGGGACCAGCCCAGGCTATCGACACCATAATTGCTCTTTTCAACTTCGCGTAGGAGCTTGGCCAAGAGCGCCCACCGATCTTCGCTCTTCCACAACTCCGAGATCGTCTCGGCACGAAGTTCGTCGAGCGCCTGCTCATCTTCGGTCGCGCGAGTGAAGGGGCGCAATGGGATCCCCTGATAGGGTTCAAAGCGCCACGCATGCGCGCGAGCAAAATCTTTCGGGGTGAAGCCATCATAGAGCTTCTCGAGTGACTTCACGCGTTCCGACGCGAGGTCCTGTTCATCAAGCCCCGTCAAAGCCTTCCGCAGCGCGGTCCACAGGATGCCCTCGGCATCGTCGATCGTATCCCGCCGAGTTAGAATTGCTTCAAGAACCTGCTCCTCGACATCTTCTGGCCCACGAAGCACAGACCGTACGAGATCCGCCCATCTATGCCCATCATCGCCAGCATCATTTGCAAGATCTTCAAGCAAGGCGAGAACTTGCGCGCTCACGACGCGCATATCGATGTTGTCAGAGTCTTCTTTCGGTGCCCAGTCATGAAATTGCGGGAGTCTCCCCTGATTCAACAAAACCCCGCCGCGGAGCTTTTCAAGCATGCCGAGCCCGAGCTTGCGTCCCGTCTGCGCGCACTGCTGAAATACCTGGCGAATCAGCTTGATTCGCTCCTCTGTTGTCGTGTTCGACTTCGGCATCACGTACCGTAGAAGCGCGTCGAGGCTTTGTAACGGGCGATTTGCCATCGCTCCCCCGGGATCCATCGCATCGAGCCGGGTGAGAGCCCGAATGACGCGGCTTCGTACCCTCTCCTCCGGATGCCAGGCCAAGACCTCCAAGGCCCAAAGCAGCCCTGTATGCGGCGACGAGCCAAACATCACCTGCTCTTCCTGGAAAAGATGCCCCACGCCCTCGTCCTGCCGATCGAGGCTCGATTCCACCCGATCAAGAAAACCATTAGGCGCAGCTTCCGCCAGGATCGGCAGGGATTCATGCAAGGAAGCCCAAGGCAACCATCCCGCTTCGGGACGGAGGAGCCAGCGCACGAGCCCCTCCGCCAATACGCTGCCGCTGCGCGTATGGTGTGTTTCCGCGAATGTTTCGTCCTCCAGCGCGAGGCGTGCGATAGATTCAGCGAGCCCCAACCGCAACGCATCGGATTGTGCAGTGACCTTGCCCTTAATGGCCGCCATATAGCGCTCGGCCTTGGGCAACTCATAAGCAGGATCTGGCGTGCCCAAGACGACCATCACGACATCACGGAAGCAAGCGAGGTGCGTCTCCGTGAGCCCGCGGGTGAGCAATTTGAATGCTGTCTCGGGAGAAGTCCAACGATATACGCCCTGTGGGACGCGCTCCGTCACGCGCATCATCACGGTGGACGGCAGATCCGCGCAGAGCTGTTCCGCCACCGCCGGATCCCCACCCAAGCGGCGCACGACCTCACGATCTCCCTCCTGCGTTGGCACCCACGCCCCCACGAGCAGGAGCGCGAGCAGCTCCGCGCGAGGGCTATTTCGCGCCCAATCCGGCAGCTGCACGTTTATGTATCCCAGCCGGTATTGGAGCGACGTCAAGTCGCCCCCAGCAGCTCGGATATGGCGCTCCGCATCCTGCTCGGAGAAGCCAGCCCCTTCGAGGGCCTTAGCAAGAGGAGCAAAGGGCTGCTCCTCCAGTGTCAACGTCGAGCCCTTCTGAGGCGGCACCGACGAATCGGACGGCAAGATGATCCGCGCCTTCGCGGCGATCGCCTGGCCCGCATCGGGGCGATCGAAGACGGGAAGGAGAATCTGCGATTCGGCGCCCTGGGCGCGCAGGGCCCAGCGAAATGCGTCTTCCGTCTCCACGACGACAGCCCGCGATAGCCAGGTCTCCGCTTTGGGGCCCCTCGCGATCGCCGCCGCGGCGAAAAGCGCCGCTTCCTCTCTCGTGCGGCCCCGGACAAGCAGGGAAGGTCCAGCATTGCTATCGAGCCAAGTCGAAAGCTCCTCTCCCTGCGCCGCACGCCGCTCGCCCGCGAGCACCAGATTTCGCGGAAGCGGCGGGGTCGTCCGCTTGCTCCAATCGTCGAGGAACGCGTCGACGTCTCGACAATCATACGCAGGTCGCCCGAGGACGTTCGCGAGCCAGCGCGCGACGGCAGGCGCTTGCTCGATCCACGTCGCGATGTCGTCCGCGTCGAGGAGCCGCACATCGGCCCAGTCTCGCGATTCACGCTTTTCTTGAGCCCAGGCATCCTTCCCTGGGAAGGCGCGCGCGGTGACGGCAACGTAAGTCGTCAGCGAGGGGCGCACGCCTTTGGTCGGTTCCTCCGTGCGCTTATTGTAATCGTCGTCAAGCTTCTTACGAACCTTCTTTTCGACGGACAGCTCCCAGACGGAGAGCCCCGCTGGGCAAAACGGCGTGCTCGCGCGCGCGCGTACGATACCGTCCCAGCCGGAGTACCGGACGCCAGCATCCGCGCGCATCTCGATCCCCATGAGCGGTGTGGTCGCGAGAAGCAATCGCCGCAGGAGCTTAGGGAGGAGCGACGGCGCCTCGAACTTCGACGCCCACTGCTGGATCTCCTCGGTGGAGATGTCCCACGGCCTGGTCATGTACAGGACCCTACCACGTTCTTCTGAGGACTGGTCAACCCAAGGCCGGCGTTGTTCCGGGGAGGGCGTCGGGTTGCTAGTCGACGCTGGCGAGGTCGTTGGGCGGGTGGCGTCTTTCGTCGAGGCGCGGGACGTCGGAGGTGGCCCCACGCCTTCCCGCGCGTTCGCACTGGAGACCATCAAGCGCTCTGGGCGCGAAGGAACTGCTCCGTATCCCTTCGGTAACCGCTCAACTGGGCGGCGCCTGCGCCGCCACGACGGCTGCCGCTTCGGGTCCCATTGGTGAGGCACATGAGCGCGAAGGGGTTCACTCAGCGACGTCATGCGAGTGTTACGGGGTCATCTGCACCGAGATGGACAAGCTGACGGGTGGGGACCGGGCGTCGGCTTGGCCATACCTCCAAGGCAAACGTCGAGATCCGCGTCCGGAGCTCGGGTGACGCGCCCGCGCGCAGCTCCGCCTCCTCGCGGGCGAGGAAAAACTCGTCCGTTATCTGTGCCATGCCGCCCGGGGTGAGAGTCGGGCAACCCCTCGAACAGCTCCTTGGGGCCGTCGCCGCGAAGGACGTCAACCGGAAAAGAAAAAGACCGGCGCGGGTGCCGTGGTCCTGGCCAACCAACCACGAGCCCGCGCCGGTCCCCGGGTTGGGAGACCCGGGACAAACCTAGGCCGTTGAAGGTGGTTTCGTCAAGCCAAACGCTGAACGTCCCGCGGGTGCGCTCGCGGCGCTCAGAGGATGCCGCGCGCAGCGATCTCCCAGCGTTCTCCGCGCGACCGACACGGGCGGCGAGACCAGCGAGGAGATCGGCCACGTCTGCCCTCTTCGCGCCGTCGAAGCCGGCGGCAACGTTGCGAGCAGAACGCGTCCCGGAGCGCGGCGAGGCGATCCCGGACCGCGGCGATCCGCGGTTGCCACGCTGGGCTCGATGCGGAGCCATCGACCCGTTTCGGTCCGGACAGATGGCCGAACCGACGTGTATGACCTCTTGACCTACCGCCTGAGGTGGTATTCTGGGGCAGACCGCGAGGGGTCGTGAGTGCATCCAAGACCCCACCCCACGATATCCGTATGGCGCTCAGAGTTCGGGCCGACCGAGAGGGGAGGAGCGTTCTGCAGCTCCTCCTAGAAGCCCTCGCGAGCGCAGGGATGAGAGAAGCGGCTGCGCTTCTGGGGATCGAGAAGAAGAGGCGTTGAATGAGCGCACCGAAGAACAAGCCGCCTGCCGCCGACCCGGCTCCGAAGAGCCCCAAGGACTACTTCAAGGTGTACGCGCCGAAGCTGTACCGGCGTGAGCTGCACATGGAAGCGCTCTTTGCCGACAAGTCGTTGGCCCAGTACACGCGCGAGATCCTCGACGAGCGACTCCCGCATGATCTGCGCATGGTCCTCCGCGAGCGCGCCGAACGCGAGGGGACCACGGTGCAGAAGATCCTGCTCGAGGGGTTGGTCGCCATCGGGGTCTCCGAGGCCAAACCTCTGCTCGCTGAAACGAAGAAGAAGCGGACCTAGCGCCTCCTGCTGAGCTTGACCTGTAGGTCAAGGGGTACCAGCGTCCGGGCCGAAAATGGCCACGGAATCCCCCGAGCAAGCTCCGCCCAACGGTCTGTCCGGTTTAATTTGGACGCCCCCGACACCTCGCGAGATCGCCGCCGTCGTCTGGGATCTGCTCCGCCATCAGGCACCCGCCTCCGACCTGGAACTTCTGGAGGCCGTCGCTGCCGCGACGCGCGAAGGGCTCCCCTTCAACGGCCCAGCGCGTCGCCGGTGGTCTCTCGCGCGAGCTGTGCAGGTTGGTGCGGCGACGACCAGTGACGGGCAGGCCGCGGTCCTCGGCTTGGCTCGATGGGCGCAGAGCGGCTTCCCCGTCGTGACCATGCACCCCACGTACGCGGCGGCGCTCCTTGCGACCTCAGCCGAGGACCCGTCGCATCTGTCGCTGTTGAGCGAACTCGCGTCGCCGTTCCACGCCTTCGTGATGGACGTCGCCGAGTCCTTGCTGCCGGTGGACAACCCCGCGGGGCCGGACTTCGTGACGCGCGTGCTCGTCTTCCGGCACGAGCACCGGAAGCACCCGCAAGGCGCGTGGGCCTACGTCGCATGGACGAAACGCTCGCTCACGCTGTGGCGGTTCGGTGTTGGGGCGAGGGGCTTTTGCCGCCCGAGCTCGAAAGCACCCCGATCGTCCACGAGATGGCTTCGTTCCCGGTCGGCATCACGGACGCCGACCGCCGCACGAAGATGCTGATCGGCCGGCTCATCGTGAACACGTGCCTGGCCATGACCGATCCCGCCAACGTGCAGCGGAAGGGCGCCGTCCACCGCGTGGGACGTCGGCTCGACCTCGACTTGCGCGAGGAGGTTCGCGCGTTCGGGCGGGGAGAGGCACGGCGTTCGCCCGAGGGGGGATGGGTCTCCTCGCACTGGAAGATGCAGCCGTATGGGCCGGGCAGAGCGCTACGGAAGTGGATCTTCGTGGAGCCCTACTGGAGGGGGCCCGGAGCCCGCGGCACCGGTGAGTTTGACTTGGCGTAAGCGACGTCACTCCAGGCAAAAATCGGCCAGGGCCCCACCGCGTCTCGCGTTACGTTTCGCTCGCTCCGGCGAACACGAGTGTGATGACGACAGTCAAGAAAGACCCCGCCGAGGACCTTTGCGCGCAGCTCGCGGAGCTTCGGCCCGTCGTCGCGCGCTTCCTCGAGAGCAGGCGCGTCCAGCAAGCCGCCGGCAGGGAGGGGCTCGACGACGAGACGCAGGACGTGATGATCGAGGGGTACGAGAGCCTCTCGGGTTACCGGCCCGAGAGCGGTACCCTCATGAACTGGCTGCTCGGCATCGCAGCCAACATCCGCCTGCGATGGCGGAGAGCCTGCCGAAAGCAGGAGGAGCGATTCGCTCCGACCGACGACAGCGACGGTTCCCCCGCGTCGCAGCACTCTCCCGAGCGCGCGGCGATTCTATCTCAGGCTTGTGAGCGCGTGGCCGAAGCGCTGAAGACAATGCCGGCGGAACAGCGGGCCGTATTCTGCCTGGTTGTTTTGCAGGGCCTCTCGCACGCGGAGGTGGCCAAAGAGCTCGGCATCTCGGAAGAGGCCTCCCGAATGAAATTCATGCGGGCCCGCGCGTACATCCGAGAGCGCGTCGACGACGTGCACGGCATGGCCCTGCTCATCCTGTGCGGCCAGGACCGGCGTGTGCTGCTCCGGACGAGGTGGAGGAGTCGGTTGGAGTTCATTTACCGCGCCGGCCACGCGTGGAGCGCGCTCATGGCGGCGGCGCTCCTCGGGTCCGCCAGCTCCTCGGCCGCGCCCCAGGACGTCGCCGCGTCTGCGCGTGCAGCATTCGTTCGTCACGCGATGGTTGTACGTGCCGGGGAGGCTTTCACCGACCCTTCGGCCATCGACCCGGAGACCATCGACACGCCGCCGTCCATGACGCAGGCTGCGCCGGTGCACGAGCATCGGCCTACGCCTCGCGGGGCGCCGCCAAGAGTCACGAACCGCCTCACCATCAAGTGGCGCCGCTGAAGCGACGATGGGGTACTGGCTTTACTACCTCGGCTTCATGGCGCTCACGTTCGCGTTACAGCGACCTTGGGTGATGGTGGGCGTTCTCGTCTTCGTCGCGCTCCGCCCGTTCATCCCGGACCCGATCGTACTCGCGCGCACGTGGGGGAAGATTCGCGCCCTCGATGCGCAGATCGCTGCGAACCCCGCGAACGTCACCGCGCGCCGTGATCTCGCGATCATCTGGCTCGAACGGCTGCGCCCCGGCCGCGCGCTCGAGCTCCTCGACGAGGCCCGTCGTCGTGCACCGGACGACGCGGAGCTGCTCTACCTGACGGGGCTCGCGCGGATGCGCAGCGGCGACGCGGAGGGCGCGCTCGAGCCGCTGGTCCGCGCCGTCGAGCTGGAGCCGCGCCTGCGCTACGGCGATCCCTACCTGGCGGCTGCCGAGGCGCTCCTGATGCTCGGGAGGCTGGAGGAAGCGGAGGACGCTCTCGAACGGTTCACGCGGACGAACAGCTCGTCCATCCAGGGACACGTGCTCCTCTCGGATGTGCGGCGAAAGCTTGGCAACGCCGAGGGTGCGAAGGCGGCGATCCGGGAGGCGCTCGACACGTGGAAGACGTTGCCGAGTTATCGCCGACGGAGCGAAGTTCGGTGGTGGGTGACGGCGTGGGTCAAGCACATCCTTGGATGAGCTGATGGGCCTCGTGCTTGCTGAGTTTGTCCTGCTCCCCGCGCTTGCTGAGTTTGTCCTGCACCCGTATCCTGACGCGCATGGTGAAACGGCGTGCATGGCTCGTCTTGCTCGTCGCGCTCAGCGCACCCTTGCAAGCGCATGCAGACGAGGACACGAAGCCCGCCCCACCCCCCTCGAACCCCGCGGCGCTTCAGCAGGCCACGCAGAAGGCGCGCTTCAAGGCGCTCGTGGCGAAAGCCGAACGCGAGCGGAGGGCCGGGCGGCTCGCCGAGGCGGCGACGGCATACGCCGATGCGTTCGAGCTCGAGCAGGACCCGCTCGTCGCGGGTCGGCTCGGCGTGTTGCTCGTCGAGCTCGGGAACCCCACCGAAGCGGCGGATCTGCTGCTCGATGGGATCGAGCGCGCGACGGACGCGCCAGCCGCGGAGCGGGAGAGGTTCCTGAAGGCGTACGACACCGCGCGGGCGCGCGTCGGTCGCGTCGAGGTGACGGTCTCCGAAGCGCACGCGGAAATCTCGCTCGACGGGGTCGTGAAGCAGACCGATGGGATCACGGGCTTCACGATGTTCCTGCCGCCCGGGGAGCACGAGCTCCGCGCGAAGCTGAAGGGCTTCGAGGACGGTGTCGTGCACTTCACGGCATCGAAGGGCGGAACGTTGCGCGTGGAGCTGACGCTCCTCCCGCTGCCCTCGTTCAAGCCCATCGAGCCACCGGAACGCTTGCTGCGGCGACGACGCGTGCGCGAGCCGGCCGTGAACGTCGACGAGCCGCCGAACGACGAGCCGGCGCGCGAGCCGATCGTCGGTGGCGTGATCGGTGAGGAGCAGAAGAAGAGGGGCACGCGCGGATCGGTGAGCGGGGGGCCGGTGGTCGTGTTCGGCGTGGCGTCGTGGCAGCCGGCGGTCGGCGCAGTCATCGCAGGTAGTTTGAGTCCAAACGAGTATGTGTCGCTCGGGCTCGAGGCGCGCGCGGCGTGGCTGACGTCGGGTGTGGAAGGCGCGCAGATCAACGCGATGACAGCCGGGGGGCTCGTGAGCGCCTGTGGACACTGGCGGTGGTTCTTCGGCTGTGTCCTCGGCCATTTGGGGGTCATCAGCGGTGAGTTCTCCAGCGCCAGCTATATCCCTCAGACAATCACCGGAACGTTCCCGGGCTTCGGAGGGCGCCTCGGCGCCAAGGTGAATCTCACGGACTCCTTCCTCGTGCAGGCGGCTGTGGACGGCCTGGGACTGACACGTGGTCTCAGGGTCGTTGCCGATTCACGAGTCATCGCAGAGCAACCGCCGGCGATGTTCAGTGCACAGATCGCTGGTGGATGGGAGTTCTAGCCATGGGCAAAGCGCACAAGGCACTCGTGGTAGCGGCCGTGGTAGTGGCCTGGTTATACTCGACGGTTGGGTGCTCGGCGCCAGATTACGTCTTCATCGGGCAATGCGCCCCCGACGCGCTCTTTCCCGATCCTTGGTGTATTGTTGATGCCGGTGTAGACGCCGACGCCAGCGACGACGCTGACGCGGATGGGGGTTCTCCGTGAGCAGAGCATTTATCGTAGCGTTTTGCTTGTGCATATTCGGATGCGGGGTACCCGACTTTACTATGGTGGGGAAGTGCGATCCCAGCGCGCTATCTCCTGATCCCTGGTGTCTCGATGCCGGCGCGGACGCCGACACCGACGCGGACGCCGATGCCAGTGCCCCGCAGGACCCCCCGGCAATCGACTGCGAGAACGATCTCCCTGGTCGATGCGTCGCCGAACCGAGCGGCGATCCCCCGGGGGAGACTCCGGCAGGCGCATGGCCTCGCACGCCGATGCTCCTCTGGGTTGGCCCCGTGGACGACATGCCGGCCTCCTGCCCGAAGGAGGTGCCCTGGGAGAAGTACCGCCGCTACAGCGACCTCGTCGCCCCGCCCGCGACGTGCGAGCCCTGTAGCTGCGAGAAGCCCGAGGGCACGTGCTCGGGGTTGCCGGCGTCGATCGAGATCCGCACGACGTCATGCGAGCAGAGCGGGGGCATTTCGGTGCCGTTCGATGGCCCGGCCGGCTGGGATGGCTCCTGCACGAACGCTGCCGCGCTCCCGGCAGGCGCCCAGTGCGGCGGGCAGCCCTGCGCGCAGTACGTCGGCGCGTCGGCCTTGCCGGCACCGATAGAACAGCCCTGCGCGGTGACGACCGAGACGCCTGCCTTCACGAAGGACAGGAGCTGGCTTCTCGGGGGCCTCGCCTGCGAGGTCGAGGAGCTCGACGGCGTATGTGATTCCACGGGCGAGCGCTGCATGAGGGACCTGCCGCTCCCCTGGCTCCACTGCGTCGCCCTTCAGGGCGATCACGCGTGCCCCGGAAACTACACCTACGCGCGGTACTTGATGTTCGACGAGGAGCCCGTCGACGATCGGGGATGCAGCGCGTGTTCGTGCGGGGCGTCGGAGGGAGGGCTCTGCCTCGCGTCCCTGCATTTGTACGATGACGCGGCCTGCACTGCGGAATCGACAAACCTGTCACTCAGCTCGGTGAAAGACGCATGCAGCACGATCAACCCTCCGGGGCGCGCAGTCACAAGCAAGGCGATCAAGGGCCTCGCGTACGTGCCCGGCACGTGCGCGGCCAGCGGGGGCGAGCCGATCGGCGAGGCGCGTGAGGACATGAACACGGCGGTCACGTTCTGCTGCATGTACCCGTTTTTCGATCTCCCAAAGTAGTTTTTCAGGACGGCCCCACGGCGCGGCAAAGCATCACGCGCTCGACGTGCAGCACCGCGGCCTTCGGCAGCCCAAGGGCGGCCAGGGCCTCCGCTCGCGTGCCCCGCGCTGCGGCTCGGGTGAGCGTCGCATGCTGTTCGGGGGTGATGGCCCCGCGGACACGCTCGAGCTCGACGACGTAGGCGGCATCGTACGCGCGGAGCAGGGTGGGATCGCCGTCGCGGAGAGACGCGCGGACCGCGGCCTGCCAGTGCTCCCGCAAGGCGACCCAGGTCATAGGGTCGAGCTTGTGTGCGTCGAGGACCGGAGCTGCGTCCGGAGAGAGCGCGAGCGCGGCGTCGAGGCGCGCGCAACGGTCGAGGGGAAAAAGGTCGACCGGGAGCGGGTCCCGGGCGGCCGCGGAGTTCTCTGCGGCGGCGGGCTTCGGGGCGGGGGCCGACGCGGGCGCCACGGAAGCAGCGCGCGCCGACGGAGGTGGATCGTCGACGCCGAGGAGCGGCGGGGGCCGGATGGCCGAAGGTGCGCGCGGCGCGGCTAGCTCCATGATCGGTGGCGGGAGCAAGTCGGTGGGGATCAGGAAGACGCCTTCCGGGATCGGCACGGGCGGCGCCGGCTTCGGCGGCGGCAGGAACATCGTGGGCGCGGTATTCCAGTAGTCGGGCGCCGGGGCCCACGTGAGCCACGGGGACGCGTCGGGCTCGGGTTCCGACGGGTAGAGGGTCGGGGTGTCGGCGGCGTTGGGCGGGGTCCATGTGTCGGGCATTGGGCAGCTCTAATACCTAAGTGAGACCTATTCGCATTCTTCGTCTTCCCATTCCCTGAGATTGTTCAAGAACTCCGTCAGGCTGTTCGCGAGAGGGTACACGTTTCCGTAGTCCTGCCGGAACCTACCATGCTCGTCGAGCTCGTCCTCATGGTCCCAGAAGTAGACCTTGCCCCGGCGCTTCCCCTTCCAGCCCATGCAGACATTGTTACCGAAGGCATCCGTTCCAATGGGGATGAGATCCGCGGGGACGCGCTCCTCGTACGTCTCGCATGCACCATCTAGCGAATAGTCCGGGTGTTCGTGGATGCCGTAGAAGACGCCCAGCGAAGACTCCTGACCGTGCCATCCTGGGATCGCAAATCCATTAGGCGTAGGCATTCCGCCATTGTATTTTAGCAGAAACGCCTTGTATTCATCAGGGAGCGATAGTTTTTGTCGGGTCTCGAATTGTGCAATCTCGGCGCGAGACGTTGGGCCGTATGGATTGTCAATGGTTGCTTGCATTGTTGGCGTCTCTTTATCGGGTTTTCGACATGCCGCCGGTGTGAAAGAAATCTCTGTGCACAGAGCTCTTTACCAACTGCATCGTCTTTCCATCTTGGTGGTGATGCCACGTATATCCTTCAGAGAGCCTCTTCCGTTCGGTGATACCCGCGGCTTCGTCGGCAAGATTCGTGTCCTTCCGATAGTTGCCCGTAAACTCAATTTGCACATCGTTCACTTCCGGATGCCTGTACCGCGAAAAATCCGGGAACCCATCTTTATCATACGTCACCTCCACCCCATCCTTCCGCCTGAACGTCGTCGACCCATCGGGGTTGTCCCGGACCGTACCGCCGCTCTTCTCCCACTTCTCCCTGACCGGCTGGTGCGGCTTCCGCGGCGCCTTCGGACCCCCACCGTCCCCGTTTGCCCCCGTCCCGCCCTGCTTCTTCTTCCGCGGCGCGAACCCCCCGTCCCCCGGGTTCTTCGGCGCCTGCGCGCCGATCCCGCCGGCCTTCTTCCGCGCGAGCTTCTTCTTCGCCGCCTGCTTGGCCTTCCGGACCGCCGCCGCTGCATTCGCGAGGTGCGCTTGCCACTTCAACAGCAATCGATCGAGCTTCGCCAGCGCCTTCGCGGCCCGCGCCGCCTTCACTCCCTTGGCGAGCGCATCCCCAGCGTACGGCACGACCGCCGAGACCACCGAGAGCCCGCCCCCGAGCCAGTCCCCATCCGCCAGGGCCAGCGCCGCGCCGGTCAGGTCCGAAGCCGGCGTGGGGTCCAGAATCCCGGCCGCGTCCACGCCGAGCTTGAAACCCTCCCACCGGATCGCGTTGTTCGTCGCTTCGAGCTCCGCCTTGCACGCCGCTTCCTCCTCGAGTGCGGCCTTGACCTCGGGGTCCGCGAGGACTTCGGGGTCATCATCGGCGATGTCGTCGCCCTGGTCCAGCTCATCGGACGGGACGAACCCCTCCGCGTCCTCGTCGAGGTAGAGCCGCCCATTCTCGTCGAGCGACAGTTCGTCCGGATCGATCTCGCCCTCGGGCAAACCCCCGGTGGACGTCCTCCACTCGTACTGCTTGCTGGCGGGGTCGAAGGCCCCCGAGCTCGCCTCGTACGTCTTCGACCCGTCCGCGTGCGTGGTGACCTTCACCCGCTGGACTTCGACGCGGCCCGTCGTCGGATCCGTGACCGACCGCTCCCGCAGCTCCGTGATCGCGCCCGTCTCGGGGTCTTCGGTCTTCTCGGCCGTCTCGACCACCACGATCCCCGTCGCCGGGTCCACGGTGGTGTTCGCGCTCTTCGACAAGCTCACGCCCGGCGCGGATGCGGCATCGTTCGAGATCACGAGCCTGCCGTACGTGTTCGCCGGGCCCTCGGGACCGGCGCAGTTCATGGCGAAGAGGTCCCCCTCGCGAACGAGCCAGTGGTCCCCTGCCATCGAGGACGAGCTGTGCTCGAGCGGCCTGCAATAGCCACGATTCACCCCAGAGATCAGCCCTCCGCCCGTCCCGGCCTCGTCGCCCTCGACCTCCGGAATGCGACTCGCCGTGGTGAACGCCGGTTTGTCGCAGATGAGGTGATTCGGGTCCGTGCCCTCTGCCTTGTCGAGCCGAGCAACGATCATGTAGGGGACGGCGACCAAGGCCCCCCCGACCGGCGTCCAGCAGACGTCGGGGGCGATGGAGACGACGAGAGCCTCGCCGCACTCGCGTGCCCATTCGCCGCTCACGACGCACCTCCGATTGGCGCGAGCGGCCGCGTGGCGATGTGTACGGCCTTCACGCCGCCCCTGAAGAGCGGGAGTGCAGCCCGCCACGTGAGCTCGACGCGGAGCACCTCGGCGTCGATGAGGACCGTGTCCAGACGTGCCGGTGTCCCGTGCCGATAACCCGACCCATACACTGCGCCAGCCGCCACGAGCACCGCCGGCAGCCGAAATGTGAGCTCGGCGTGCTCCGGATGGAGCGCCGTGAGGCGCACCTCCTCGTCGCCCCGCAAAAACCCGTCCGCCACGAGCTCCAGATGCGCGGCATTCCAGAATGCGCCGTCGAAGTCCTCGGGCAAACGGCGCCCGCCAAGCTTCGCCCACGCCTCGCCGAACGTCCCGGCCCGCGCGCGCCGCGGCTGCCACGTCCTCGCGATGGCTCCGAGGCCCTCGACCGGGTAGAGCTCGCCGAGCTCGGGCACGCGACCGTCCCCCGCCAAGACGCGCGGCACGGCGATCGGCTGCGAGGTGTCGGCCTTCCGCAGGTCGCACGCTCCGAGTCCCACGGGGTTCGCCGCGACCCCGTCGCCTCCGAATGCGAGCTCGTATCGCACGGGCACGTGGCGGACCGGGACGATCGGCGTGAGGGACCAGCCGAGCAGCGGCGCATGGACCCAAGCCCGCGGCCCCGTGACCGTGACGAACTTCTTCAAGCCGCCCACGCAGACCCCGGCGCGCCACGAGGGCATGCGCTGACCTCCGGGCGCGTACGCGGTGGCATTTACGATGACGTCCGTGCCCACCTTGAAGGGCGCGAGGTCGTCCTCGTACCGCACGCTGGAGGGCACGCTGGGGTCCCACGGAACTGCGGTCGTGCGTATCGGCGAGGGCGATGCGGACCAGCGAACCGGCTCGCTCTTGGCGACGTCGAAAGTCCCTTTTGCGACCACGACGAGAGACGGATCCCCGTCGAGATCCTCGGTCGGAAAAGCCATGACGACGAGCGGCGTCCTGTTATGGAGCATCATCGAAGCCGCCTCCGCTCAGTTCGTCTTGACGGGCTGCCCGACGAGGTGCAGCGACGCCCCGGCCACTTCGGCAGGACCCGACGCTGCAATCGCGATCTGCGCGCCCTGCACGCCGATCTTCGTGCCGGCGACGCCCACGGGGCCCGACGATTGCAGCACGATTTCCGTGCCGGAGATCGTCACCTTCCCCGAGGGCTCGAGCGTGATGCTCGCCGCGCCGCTCGTGATCGTGATGGTCCCTCCCGCGCGGATGATCTGCGTCGCCCCCACCTCCAAGGCATGGGCGCCGGCGATCGTCGTCTCGCTCGAGCCGCCCACGGCGACGGCCTGGTCCCCCGCCACGGTCATGGCCTGATCGCCGCCGATGTCGACGATCTCGTTCACGCCCACGACGCGCGCGCTCGAGAGCCCGACCACCTGCCGGGCGTTGTCCTGCACGAGCTGCGCGGCGTTCCGGCCGACGATGACCTCAGCGTCGCGCACCACGCGCGTCTTCTGGTCCCGCTTCACCGTCAGCGCGGCATCACGCTCCACGGTCGCCTCGACGTCCCTCTCGGCGTGCACCTGAATGAGCTCGTGCCCCTTTTTGTCCTCGAAGAGGATTTCATTGAATCCTCCGCCACCCGGCGAGGACGAAGTTCGCCAGCCGCTCTTCGTTTTGTTCGCCGGCAGCGGATACGGTACCTTCTGGATCGCGGTGTGAATTCGGCCGACGACCACCGGCCGGTCGGGATCTCCGCCGATGAAGTCGACGAGGACCTCCTGCCCGACACGCGGCATGCTCAGGCTGCCATACCCAGCGCCTGCCCATGCCTGGCTCACCGGGAGCCAGCACGAACTCTGCTCGTCCATCTCGCTTTCGCGGTCCCAGTGGAACGACACGCGGATCCGCCCGAGCTCGTCGCAGTGGATTTCCTCCCCATGAGGCCCCACGACGGTCGCGCTCTCGACCCCCTGCGTGCGCGGCCGCGGAACCGCGATCGGCGGGCGATACGGCAGCTCCAAGCTCCGCGCTTCGCAGACGTGGGTCCAGTCTCCGTCCTGCGTGCCGTCAAGGCGTGTCCCTACGAGGAGCAGCCCGCGCGCGAGTTCGGGGCGCGGATGGCCATCGATCTGGACGATGACGCCGGGCGCGAGGTCGAGGGCGTTGGTCTCGAAGCTGAAGACGACGGCGCCCTCGCGCTGCGCTTCGAGGCGCTTCTGCGCGAGGCTCTTCGCGGCGCGTTCATCGCTCCGATAGGCGCCCCGGTCATCGGCCACGGGGGTGCCGCCGGCCTGATTCGTCCGGTAGAGGAATGCGCCGGGGGTGGCCTCGAAGGACTCGAGGCGCCCCTCGATGTCGAGCGCTCGCGCGTCGGCGCTCGCGTGCAGGGGATAGGCCGCGGGGAGCCGATGGTCCCGATCTCGTATCGCGACGCGACCGGGCCGGAGCTCGCGTCCGGCCTGCGCGCGCGTGACGTACTCGCCCGTGACCATCGTCACGTCAGCCTTGAAGGGAAGTCGTGCGCCTCGCGGCTGGCCGCGTTGTGGTGCGTCGGAGAGGACGACGACCGTCTCGTCGTCTTTCTCGACGAAGAAGTACGAGATCCCCGCGTCTGCGAGCGTGCGACTCAGGAAGGCGTGGTCCGACTCGTCGTATTGCGTGCGGTACTCGCGCGCTTTGTACGTGTCCGACAATCGGAGTTCATGCGGGACCCGCCATTCGGAGAGCAGGCGCGTCGCGATCTCGGGCTCGGAAACGTGCTGGAAGATGCGGCGGTTCGTGCGCTGGGTCAGGAGCCACAGGACCGGGACGAGTACGACCTCGTAGGCGGATAGACCGTCCTCCTCGACGCGAAGAAGGCGTGCGCTGCGTGTGATTCCCGTCCACGAGCGCTCCTCGGCGCCTCGCTGGATCGTGAAGCGGGCTTTCTGCCCGACCACGTCGTCGAAAGCGAGGGCCGGGTCGGTCGAGAGCGCCTCCAGGGTGACGACGAACAGGGCCGAGATCCCCTCCTCGATGGAGAAGCGGCGGACGTCGAGAGCGAGTTGCGAATCAAGGGCGAGCGAGAGCGTCCCGCCCGGAGGGCGGATCGAGGGTAGCCAGGCCATACGACAAACCCCGTAGGCGGTCGCAGGACATGCCTACCCACCTTTGTGGCGGTGTGCGCGTGCCCGCGTTCTTCCTGTAGATCCGTTGTGCACCAGCCCGCGAGAAGCGCGCAAGGGTTCTTCGGGCTCGATCGGACGTATTTGGTCCGGCGGGGATGTCTTACAACGTCTCACCTCTCCAGAAAAAAGACGGCCCCGCGTTACGAACCGGGTCCGAACGGCGAACACCCTAGTGTGAGGGAACGACGAACCCATCACCGCTCGCAGAGGGGCCGCGTGCAGGCCGCCCCCTTCCCCGTGGGCTGTCCCGGAGCACGCGGCCCCTCTGCGGGCGGTGATGAACTCGACGCTCACAGCGAGCCCGCGACTGTACGCGGGTGCGTTGGGGGTGCCGGGCCTGGTCGCCTCCGCTCTTCCCTTCCCGGATCGATAGCGGCATTCGTCAGGGCAAAGCAGAGAGAAGTGGTAGCGCAAAGGCGCCGCTTTCGGTCCGGGGAGGGAGGGTTTTCCACTCGTCACTCGAAGACGGGGCGCCGTCGTGCGTATGGCTGGCCCATGGCTTTCGTGCCCATGCCCGGTTCCCCGGTGTTGGCGCGCGAGCGCCTCGTCTTCGGGTGATGAGGAGCTCCCCTCTCGGACGGCGGCGCTGGGCTCCGCTCTGGGCGAGCACTTCGCCTGACGCCGTCGTCCGAGGGGGGAGACGAAAAACCTGTTTGGCGCCGCGTCGTCGATCTCAGGCGTCGGCGAATCGGAGGACCCCTTTCAGCGCGTACAACTCCCGATTCGCTGCCGCCTCGGGTCGGCGACGCCCCTTTTGGAGAAAACCATGGATGCAGCCAGGGATGCGGACGACGAACCGACGCAGGTGATAGAGCGCTCGGCGGTGCCCCAGAGCGGCATACGCGCCGCGGAAGCACATCCTTCCGAGCCGCCGCGCGATACGATCCTCGATCGGCCTTCGGCCTGGAGCCGCGCTCGCGCGTTCATGGACGCCCTGGTTCTTCGTGCTGGCGAGCGCTTCCGGAGAGCTCGCCTTTCGGACCGTCTCCCGCCGCTTCCGCCGCCGCGATCTCCCCGGGCGACGTACGTCTCGGCCGGCTCCGTCCCCCACGACGAACGGGGCGAGCAGCTCCTTCTCGACATCTTGCGTGCAGCCCGTCCTTATCAGGAGGGTGCGATCTTCGTGGCGAACTACGCGATCGCCCTCCGCAGGTTGGGCGATGACGAATACGCCGACGGCTTGCTGCAATTCGCGCTCTCGCGCATGCGCCCCGACGCGGACGGGTTCGTCTCCGTCGCACGTTTGCGTGACAGGCTCCCCGAGCTGTCGTACCTGGGCGTGCTCGTGCCAGCGTTGACTCGGTTAGAGGGTGTTCATCAGGAAGTTTGGCCCGACCAGACTGGTCGTGCCAAACCTCCGTACATGAGCATCGACGAGCGGCCTTCCCGCCAGGGTTATCCTTCCGACCTGACGGATGCCGAATGGGAACTC
>NZ_WJIE01000032.1 GCF_009649845.1 Polyangium spumosum | reverse complement strand
TGGGGGGCCGGGGCGGTTCCCCCGAACTCGGGCCCGCAAAGCGGGCCCTCGAACAGCAGGACCCACCACCCCGGCCCCCCAAAGCCACCGCCACCCCAGGCCTCGGGACGCGGGCCCGGAAGACGCCGCCGGAGAGAGAGAAGAAGGTGGGGGGGGATCAGAGCGGGGCGGGGTTCGGGTCGGCGATGGTGAATGGTATGGGACAAACGAGGGTCGGGGCGGCTCTGCCGCTGGCGGAGCGGCGGGAGGTGCGGGAGGGGGCGACGCTCGGGGAGATTTTGCGGGAGAGGTTTGGTTTTTCCGGGTTTCGGCCTTATCAGGAGGCGGTTTGTCGGGCCGTGACCGAGGGGCGGGATGTGCTCCTGGTCATGCCGACGGGGGCCGGGAAGTCGCTTTGTTATCAGTTGCCCGGGATCGCGCGGCGGGGGACGACGCTGGTGGTGAGTCCGCTCATTGCTTTGATGGAGGATCAGGTGGGGAAGCTCCGGGCGCAGGGGTTTGCCGCGGAGCGGATTCATTCGGGGCGGGATCGGCAGAGCTCGCGGGCGGCCTGCGCGGAGTATCTGGCGGGGCGGCTGGATTTTTTGTTCATTGCGCCGGAGCGGCTGCGGGTGCCGGGGTTCCCCGAGATGCTGGCGAAGAGGAAGCCGACGCTGGTCGCGGTGGATGAGGCGCATTGTATTTCACACTGGGGGCACGATTTCAGGCCGGAGTATCGGATGCTGGGGCAGCGGTTGCCTTCGCTCAGGCCGGCGCCGGTGGTGGCGCTGACGGCGACCGCGACGCCGATGGTGCAGGACGATATCGCGAGGGAGCTCGGGCTCTCGGAGGCGGGTCGCTTCATTCACGGGTTTCGCCGGACGAACCTCGGGATCGAGGTGGTGGAGCTGTCGCCGTCGGCGAGGGTGGAGGCGTTGAAGAAGCTACTCGGGCCGAAGGAGCGGCGGCCCGCGATCGTGTATGCGCCGACGCGGAAGCACGCGGAGGAGACGGCGAAGGAGCTCGGCGCGGCGGCCTATCACGCAGGGATGGAGACAGGGACGCGGGACCGGATCCAGGCGGCGTTTCTGGGGGGAGAGCTCGATGTGGTGGTGGCGACGATCGCGTTCGGAATGGGTGTGGACAAACCCAATGTGAGGACCGTGGTCCACATGGCGCTGCCGGGGAGCGTGGAGGCGTATTACCAGGAGATCGGGCGCGCAGGGCGGGACGGGCTGCCCTCGCGGGCGATCTTGATGCATTCGTTCACGGACCGGAGGACGCACGAGTTCTTCTTCGAACGCGATTATCCGGATCCGGCGCTCTTGTCGGCGCTGTTCGGGGCGCTGTCGACGCGGCCGCAGGCGAAGGAGAGCCTCGCGCCGAGGGTGGAGTCGGATCCCGAGAAGTTCGAGAAGGTGCTGGAGAAGCTCTGGATCAGCGGAGGCGCGATCCTCGACGCGGACGGGGGGATCCGGCGGGGGAGCGAGGGGTTTCTCGCCGAATACGTGGCGCAGCGGAGGCACAAGCAGGAGGACCTCGCCAAGATGGCCCGGTACGCCGAGGGGCACGGGTGCCGGATGCTGCACCTGGTGCGGCATTTCGGCGACCAGGAGGACGACGGGAGGCCCTGCGGCGTGTGTGACGTCTGCGCGCCCGACGGGTGCGTGGGGCGAAAGTTCCGCGAGCCGAGCCGGGCCGAGTCGCAGGCGATCGAGAAGATCCTGGGCGCGCTCGCCGAGGAGGACGGGCAGCCGATGGGACGGCTTTACCGCGAGACGTTCGGCGACGCGCTCGATCGAAGGTCGTTCGAGCACCTGGTGAACGGGCTCGTGCGCGCAGGGCTGTGCGAGGTGCGATCGGACTCGTTCCAGAAGGGCGGGGAGTGGATCGAGTTTCAGCGCGTGTCGCTGACCGAGGAGGGACAAACACGCGGAGGGGCGAACGAGACGCGGTTCGTGACGCTCGACGAGGCGCCGAAGAAGAAGGCGCGGGGCAAGTCGTCGAAGGGAGGCAGCAGCAAGCGGGGCGCGAGCTCGCGAGCATTCTGGGCCTGGAAGGCGCGGCAAAAGAACGGCGGGTAAGGCGGCGAGCGACGAAATTCGCGTCGATATGGTTAGGGAAAAGCGAACGTCGCCCTCGATGCGTTGGCTCGGAGAGCGATATAGTGGATGCCACCTACCGCGCCATGGTGGCAGCATTCATCGCCCAGGCGCAGACCTATTTCGACACCACGAAAGTCTCTGAATGACGCAATCTGATATCTATCTATTGGAGCGCAGCGCGCGAGAGGCCGAACGTCTCCGCAGGCAGGTCGAGGAGCTTGCGGGCGAGGCTCGGTGGTTGCTCGACCGGCTCCAGATTCGCCCGGGTGCGAGCGCGATCGAGCTCGGCTGCGGGCCGTACGGGGTGCTGGATCTCCTCGCCGAGCGCGTGGGGCCGTCGGGGACCGTGGTCGGATTGGACAGGAACGAGGGCTTCGTCGCTTCGGCCCGCGAACATGCGGCGGAGCTGCGCGCCCATGTCGAGGTCATACAAGGAGACGCGAGGGCCACGAATCTGCCGAGAGAGTCGTTCGACGTCGCGTTCTGTCGGCTCCTGCTCGTGAACGTCCCTCGGCCAGAGCAAATCGTCGCAGAAATGGTCTCGTTGCTGCGCCCGGGGGGTGTCCTCGCGAGCCACGAGGCGGACTACCTCCCGCATGGCTGCGACCCCCCTTCCCCTGCCTGGGATCGTCTGTTCGATCTCTTTCTTGCGTATTCACGCGCGAAAGGCGTCGACCTGTTCGTCGGCAGGAGGCTCCACCGAATGCTGCGTGACGCCGGGCTCGTGGAGATCCAGGTAAACCCTGTGATCCACGTCTACCCGCCGGGCCATCACCGCCGGAGCATCTTCCTCGACTTCGTGACGAACATTCGCGAAAACCTCGTCAGGGAAGGCTTCGCCAGCGACGAAGAGCTGAATGAGCTCACGCGAGAGTTGAGGCGCCACCTCGACGATCCCGATACGCTGGTGGTTTCCCACCTCTTCTTTCAGGTTTGGGGCCGAAAGCCAGTGACGGACAAGCAGAGATGAGAGACGAGCGACGCGGTCATGAGCTCGACGAACATCACGGGTCGAGCGAGCCGAGCAGCCAGTGCCCGGGGGATTCGGGCGACTCGTCGAAGTAATAACCGCGGATGGCCTCGACCAGCTCGCTGGCGGTGATGAAGCCGTCGTTGTCCTTGTCGATGCGATAAAACGCGTCTCGGGACACCTGCTCGGGCACGTTCATCAAGGAGCTCATCCAGCGGACTTCGTCGGAGACGGTGAGCCTGCCGTCGCCATCGATATCGGCGATATCCAGGACCGCATCGATGTAGGGCACGTAGTTCTGATGGAACGTCTCGGGGGTCTCGAGCATGCCCGCCGCGAACGCGGCCTTGTACTCGCCCAAGCTGATGCGCCCGTCGGTATTGAGATCCGCGACCTTCTGCAGGTGCTCCCACAAGCCCAAGCTGATCGCGACGAGCTTTTGCCGCGCGGGAGACTCAGGGCCGTGGCCAAACTCCTCGGCCATGCGCACGGCCGCCAGCTCGAAGTCACGTCGCTGCAGAAAACCATTGCCATCGTGATCGTGGGCGCGAAACCGTCGCGCAAGCCTGCGCTCGAGAAACTCGTTCATCTGAAACATACCTCCACCGGTATCACAAAAAGTGTGGGTCGGTCGACAGAGATGTGGCCGCGCTCGGGCGCGGTCTGTTAGAGTGGCGCCGCTCATGGCAGGAGGGCAGGCGGGCGCGCACAAGGTCGGTCGGTACGCCCTCTACGGCGAGATCGCGTCGGGAGGCATGGCGACGGTCCATTTCGGGCGCCTGCTCGGGCCGTCGGGCTTCGCGCGGACCGTGGCGATCAAGCGGCTGCACCCGCAGTTCTCCAAGGACCCCGAGTTCTGCACGATGTTCCTCGACGAGGCGCGCCTCGCCGCGAGGATCAAGCACCCGAACGTGGTGCCGATCCTCGACGTGATCAACGAAGGCAGCGAGCTGCTCCTCGTGATGGACTACGTGCACGGCGAGAGCCTCGCGCGCGTGCTCAAGATCCTGGAGCGCAACGGCGGACGGACGCCGCTCAAGATCGTGTCGAGCGTGATGTCGAGCGTGCTGCACGGGCTGCACGCCGCGCACGAGGCGATCGACGAGCGCGGCGCGCCGCTCGGGATCGTGCACCGCGACGTGTCGCCGCAGAACGTGATCATCGGCGCCGACGGGACGAGCCGGGTGCTCGACTTCGGCGTGGCCAAGGCGATGGGCCGCGCGCAGGTGACGCGCGAGGGCGAGCTGAAGGGGAAATACGCGTACATGGCGCCGGAGCAGATCCGGGGCGGGAGCTCGGTCGACAGGCGCGTCGACGTGTTCGCCGCGGCCATCGTGCTCTGGGAGATGCTCGCGGTGCGCAGGCTGTTCAACGGCGACAGCGAGCTCGCGATCATCCATCAGGTGACGATGAAGGAGATCCCGCCGCTCCGCGAGATCGGCGTCACGGTGCCGCCCGAGCTCGAAGCCGTGGTGATGCGAGGGCTCGCGCGAGATCCAGCCGATCGGTTCCAGTCCACGCGAGAGATGGCGATGGCGCTCGAAGCCGCGCAAGCCCCAGCGCCCGCGTGGGAGGTCGGCGAGTGGCTCGCCGAGGTGGCGCCCGATGGGCTCGCGCGGCGCGCGCGGGAGGTGCAAGCGATCGAGAACGCTTCGCTTTCGGGCGCAGAAATGCCGCCCCTGTCGACGCGCACCGACGAGAGCGTGGACGCGGCGAGCATGCCGTCGGTGATGCGATCGCAGGTCTCGGGGATCGCCCTGCCCCATCGCCCGCAGTCCGTGGCGCTCCCCCGATCGGTCGTGGTGATCGCGGCGGTCGCGTTGATCGCGGCGCTCGGAGGAGCCGCGGCGCTCTGGATCGATCGCGGGCGCGAGGAGAACGCCGCGGGGATCCAGCCGGTCACGCCCACGGCCGCGGCGACGACGGCGACGGCCAAGACCCCCGTGGAGGCCCCTGCGCCCACGCCCACGGTGGCGCCGGCGCCCCCGGAGACGGCGACGGCGAGCACGAGCGCGCCCGTCGAGACGGCCACGGCGGCGCCTCGCGCTACGGGCAAGAGCGCGCCGACGGGCGTGACGACGACGACGAGCGGAAAAACGGCGCCTCGCGTGGGGAGCTGCTCCCCGCCGTACACGATCGACGCGAAGGGGATCCGCCGCATCAAGCCGGAGTGTTTGTGAAGATCGTTCGCACTGCCCTCATCGCCGCGATGATCACGCTCGCGGCCCCCGCCACCGCCACGACGAAACAGGAGTGCGCGGCGTCCTACGAGCAAACGCAGTCGTTACGCAAGGAAGGCAAGCTCGCGGCCGCGCAGGAGGCGGCGCTCGTCTGCTCGCGCAAGGATTGTCCGCGCGTGGTGCGCGGCGATTGCGCCGAGTGGCTCGCCGAGATCGAGAAGAGCCTGCCGACCGTGGTGCTCGTCGCGCGCGACGAGAAGGGCGAGGAGACGGCGGACGTGCGGGTCTTCGAAGGGGACGCGCTCGTGCGCGAGCGGCTCGACGGCAAGGCCATGCCGATGGATCCGGGCGAGCACACGCTCCGGTTCGAGCGAGAAGGCGCGGCCCCCGTGACGCGGAAGGTGATCGTGCACGAGGGGGACAAACTCGTGCGGATCGAGGCGTCGTTCGTGAAGGAGACGAAGGCCGCCGACGAGACCCCGGGCGAAAAGCGAGGCCGCGTGCCCGTGCTCCCGCTGGTGATCGGCGGCATCGGGGTCGTGGGGCTCGGCGTGGCCGGGACGATCGGGCTGCTCGGGCTCTCGCAGAAATCGGACCTCGAGGATTCGTGCGCGCCGCGCTGCGCGCCGGGCGCGGTCGACCCCGTCCGGACGAAGTTGCTCGTGGCCGATATCACGGCGGGCGCGTCGCTCGCCCTCCTGGGGACGGCGGCGGTCCTCTGGTTGACCGCGGATTCGAGCGACGAGAAAAAAAGCGCGATGCCGCGCGTCGAGTTTGCCCCGACGATCGGCGGCGGATTCTTGAGCCTTCGAGGAGCCTTCTGATGAGGACGCACCTTTTCGCGGCGCTCTTTCCCCTCGCCTTCGCGACGCTGGGCTGCTCGGCCCTCACCGATCTCGACGCGCTCTCGTCGGAGTACCAGTCGGGCATGTTGCCGGACGGGACGTACGAATTCGTGGACGACGCGTTCCCGGGTGAATTCGAGCTCGGGTCGCACACGGACACGGAGTGGAGAG
The DNA here is from genome assembly GCF_009649845.1 of Polyangium spumosum. Taxonomy (NCBI): domain Bacteria; kingdom Pseudomonadati; phylum Myxococcota; order Polyangiales; family Polyangiaceae; genus Polyangium; species Polyangium spumosum. The sequence continues at coordinate 29,969 of NZ_WJIE01000032.1, read as the reverse complement.
CGGGGCGACTGCAGCTCATGGAGAACGCGCACGACGGCGAGTTCCGGTCGCGGGTCTTCGACGCAGGCCAGGACGTCGAATGGACCACGTTCTCGTGGACGCCCGCCGAGCCCTACCTCAAGGCATTGCCGGACGAAAATGGCGTGGAGGCGGGGTATTCGGAGGGCGCGCTCGACATGTCCTCGAACGTGCTCCTGCTCCACCTCGACGGCACGGGCGCGCTGACCTCGGGGGCGGCGCTGTCGGATACGTCTGGCAAGAAAAACGACGCCCTCGTGGACGCACCGACGGGCGCGACGCTCTCGTTCGAGGAGGGCACGCTCGGGCAGGGGCTCGCGGACAAACTCAATGGTTACCTCGCGGTGAGCACGCTCTCCTCCGATTTCGATTTCGACGAAGGAGATTTCACCTGGGCGCTCTGGGCAAAAACCACCATGAGCTGCACGGGCAACAAGGTCCTGCTCGGCGTCGACACCGGCATCAGCGGGCCACACCTCTGGCTCGGCTGCGCGGAGGGAGACGAGTTCGGCCCGTGTGGGCCGGGCGCGACCGGCGGCCGCGCGGCAGGCACCTTCCGGTCCGACCACGACGACCCGAGCGACGGCACGCCCTTCTGCGGCACGAGCCAGATCAACGACGGAAACTGGCACCACCTCGCAGTCGTGAAGAAGGGGCACGCGCAAGCCCAGGTCGTGCTGTACGTCGACGGGATCGCCGAGGCGACGCTCGGGACCACGTTCCAGGACCCCATCTTCCTGACGGGCGACGACATCACCGTGGGCGCGTTGCTCGAGGGCGGCTACCAGGCCGAAGGCACCTACGACGAGGTCGCGATCTGGAGACGCGCGCTCGGGCCGGAGGAGATCCGGTCGATCTATCGGCGCGGCGGGGCGCGGCTCGCGCTCCGGGTGCGGGTCTGCGACGACCCCGCCTGCGCGGAGGGGGATCCTCCGTTCGTGGGACCGGGCGGCGCTGCGTGGTTCGTGGATCCGACGGGCACGCCGGGCCCGCCCGGGGACCTGCCGCTCGACGTGCCGAGGGGCCGTTATTTCCAGTACGAGGCGAGCTTCGAGGGCTACCGCGAGGGCGACGGCCCGGGGCTCTTCGCCGTGAAGGTCCACGCGCGACGCTGATTTTCCCTTTCGCCCGCCCGGGTGTCTAGAAGCGCGACCGAGGACGATACGCGCGCCGGAGGGGCGCGCCGGGCCGTCCTGGGTCGAACGCCGATCCTCCGCCTCGCGCGGGGGATCGAAGGGGAGATCTCGGCATGAAATTGCTTCGTCATACGCTCTCGAGCCTCGTCCTTTTTTCGGCCCTCGCGCTCGCCGGCTGCGGCGGCGGCACCGAGCCCGATCCGGAGCAACCCTCGGTCGCGCCGATCGCCGACGAGGAGATCGTCGACCTCGGCGATCTGGTCACGCAGGACCCGGACGCGGCGGCCGCGGCGGAGATGATCGGCGACCCCGCGACGATGCTCGCCGAGGGGAAGCAGCAGGGCGAGAAGGTGCGCGCCGACGTCGCCGCCGTGCTGAATTTCATCAAAGAGGCGGCGCAGGGCGAGGCCACGAAGAAGGGCGTGACGCCGGACGGCAAGGCGTACGCGCGATGGGTGAAGACGATCCAGGGCGTGGAGATCACGTTCTCCGCGGTCCGCGTGAACCAGGATCGGCTGCGTTACCTGGTGCAAGGCACGGCGTCGGACGGCTCGAAGAAGGGGCTGCTCACGGGCATCTTCGTCAAGAAGGGCCCGAAGACGGGCGGCGGCCGGTTCCACGTGAACCTGACGAACGTGAGTGATCTCTACAATGCCCCGGGCGCGGACGGCTCGATCCATTTCTGGTTCGCGAACCACAAGGGCGACAAACGCGGCCGGCGCGTCGCTTACCTGAACGTGGTTCGTCGGGACGATCCGACGATGCAGAAGGTGAACTACGGCGCCGATCTCGTGCGGCTCGTGGGCGTGGGCGGCCGGTTCCGGTCCGTGGGCGTGGGCGACGTGATCGATGCGCTGCCGGGGCCGGAGGCCATCGGGCTCCGGATCCTGTGGAAGGCCGGCGAGGGCGGGCGCGCGGCGGCGGCCATCGCCTCGATCGGCCAGAACCCGCAGCTCCTCGGCACGGCGCACGAGTGCTGGGACAAGGACGGCCTGCGCACGGCGTACAAGGACGACAACCCCAACAATGACGCGATGAACCCGGACGAGGGCGACGTCACGATGTGCGCGGGCTTCGCGCAGGAGTCGCCGCCGGACGAGGGCGACGTGAACGAGAATGGGCAGGACACGGACCCGGAGCTCGACGCCCTGCTCGAGGAGTCGGGCGCGATGGACATCGACGCGGCCGAGGCCGACGCGGCCGACGCGATCGGCGAGTGACGGGATGAGCCGAGCGCGCGCCGTGACGAAGTTTGTCTGGGCGCTCCTTCTCGTGGCCCTCGCCCTCTCCTTCACGAGAGCGGCGCGGGCCTACGAGGAGGGGCGATCCGAGTACGGCGCGCGCCTTCACTTGACTTCGCTTCCGGCACGGGTGCGTCTCGACACACCCGTGCCGGGTCTCGTCGACGGCGGGAGGGGCGCCTTGCTGCGGGCGATGGCGACGTGGTCGGCCGTGACGTGTGGCTCGATGGCCGTGTCGTTCGTCGAGGCAAACCATGGGGAGGAGGCGCCGATCGAGGTCCGCGCCGTGGCCTCGAAATGGCGACACGGCGAGGCGATCGCGGCGCACACGGACGTCGAGAGTGACGCGTGGACGGGCGAGATCCGGCGTGTGGTGATCGAGCTCGACGCGAGGCGGCGGTGGAGCGACGCGGCCCGCGTGCCCGCGGACGCGCTGGATCTGGAGACGGTGCTGCTGCACGAGCTCGGGCACGCGGCGGGGCTCGCCCATAGCGTACATTCCTCGGCCGTGATGCGGGCCGGGCTGAAGCCGGGGCACGCGCCGAGGCGCGCGCTCGACGGAGACGACGCGGCGGGGCTCTGCGCGCTGTACACCGCGCCCGTTTTGGTCAGGAAGGACAAACAATCTGTCCGGACAGACCCGGTTTTCCCGTTGCCCCTGCCCCGGGCCCTCGGCGTGGCGGCGGCGCTCGGCGCGTTCGGCGTGGGGATCGTCTGCCTTCGGAGGCGGCGGAGAGGCGCGTGATCAGGCGTTCGGATCGGGGACGAGCCCGCGCAGGCGCTTGATGCCGTGATGGAAGTTCACCTTGGCGCTGTCCTCGCTGCAATCGGCGAGGGCCGCGATCTCGCGGAAGCTGAGCTCGTGGAAGAGGCGCAGCTCCACGGCGAGGCGTTGCTTCGGCGGGAGCTCCTCGAGGCGCGCGGCGACGCGGCCCCAGACCTCGGCGGCGACGAGGCGGCTCGTCTCGAGCGAGCTCGTGAACGCGGGCAGATCATCCATGTCGGCGGTCGGCCCCTCGCGCGAGGCGCCGCGGACGTGGTTCAAGGCGACATGCACGGCGATGCGGTAGAGCCAGGTGCGGAAGCTCGATTCGCGGCGAAAATCGGCGAGCTTCTCGAATGCATTGAGGAAGGCCCGCTGCGCGACGTCCTCGGCGTCCTCGGCGCGCCGGACGTACCGGCGCACGAGGCGCAGGATCCCAGGCTGGTGCTCCCGGACGAGCGCGTCCGCGGCGCTGCGATCGCCCGCGAGGACACGCTCGACGAGCGAAATGTCGCCGTCCTCTGCCCCCTCGCTCATCGATGACCTCGGCGTTCGTTCATGCTTCGGCGCCGCAGAATAGCGGGATTTTTCCGCTCGGGCCACGCGAGCTCGACCAGGTCGCCTCGGCGCTGCCGTCGAAGGTGATGCGGATGTGGACGTCGCGATCGCTCTGCTCGTGCAGGATCGAGCCGCCCGCCGCGGGGCATTCGCCGGCGCAACGCGCGAAGCCCTTCACCGCGGTGTGGAACGACCGCGCCGAGGCGCGGGTCTCGAAGTCGCCGTCGAACGTGGCGCATTTCTCCGTGGCATTCCAGGTGACCGTGTACGAGCCGACCCGCTCGATTCGATGCCCACGCGGGCCCTGGCCGGCTCCGCTCGTGCTGACGACGAGGCGCCGGGTCTCGCCGTCCTCGTCGATCGAAAACGACCCCTCGGAGTCGATGTCGAGGACCACCCGGGAGGCGCGCAAATCACGCGCCGAAGCGAGCGCGTGCAGGCCGCTCGCGCCCACGGAGTACACGACGTCGAGCGTCCCGTCGAGCTTCGTGGTCTTGAAGGGGCCGACGCAGCCCGAGAGCAGGTATCTCACGGTGTTGTCCTGCCTCGTGGTCGAGACGCAATCCGTGGGGCGGAAGACGAGGCCCGCCGTCGCCGCCGCCTTCGCCGCGGCGAGGTCGGGATCCGCGCTCGTCGGATCGAGGCGCGCGATCGAGGCGACGACGAGGGACGCTTCGTTCTGCGAGACGTCGAACGAATCGAGGGCCTGCTCGACGTCGACGCGCTCGTCCTCGCCCTCGGCGGGGCCGCAGGCGGCCGCCACGAGGAGCAGGGACACGATGGACACACGAGTCGTTCGAAAGGGAAGGACAGAATGTGTCATACCCCTGCTCCCCGCGCCGGGGCGGCGCTCGGCGCGCTCGGAAGGCGTGGTATCTTATCTCGAAATGCTCCCTCTCGCCCGCTCCGTTTCTCGAAAAAGAGGCGCCGCGCTCGTGGCCACGCTCGCCGCGCTGGCAGCGCCGGCAGGAGGCGGGATCCGAGCGGCCGACGCCGAGGAGCTCGAGGCGACGAAGGAGGAGCGAGGGGCCGCGACGCGCGCATTCGAGGAGGGCGAGCGCGCGTATCGCGCCGGCGATTTCGCGCGAGCAGCCGAGCGCTTCGAGGAGGCGCACCGGAGAGCCCCGCACCCCGCGCCGCTCTGGAACGCAGCGCGATCGTGGGAAAAAGCCGGCGAGATCGCGCGCGCGGCGAACGGCTACGCGAGGTACCTGCGCGAGGCGCCCGAGGGCGCGCCGGATCGCGACGAGGCCGGCAAGGCGCTCGCCGAGCTCGCGACGAAGCTCGGGCGGATCGAGGTCTTCGCGCCGGAGGCCGAAGACGTGAAGGTCGACGATCTGCCGCTCGAAGGGACGATCCTCTACGTGCACCCCGGCACGCACGTGATCGAAGGGCGCGTGCGTGGCGTCGCCGTGCAGCGGACGGAGGAGCTCGAAGCCGGCAGCGTGCGCAGCGTGGCGCTCGTCGCAGAGAGCGCGGCAGAGGCGCCAGAAGAAGCGCCGAAAGAGGCGCCGAAAGAGGCGCCGCGGCCGATCCCGAAGCAGATGCGCCCACCGGCGAAACCCGCGCCCGCGCCGCGGACGGAGCGGCCCTGGCTCTTGCCAGCGCTCGCCGTGGGCGGGGCGGCGACGGTCGTGAGCGCGGGGATCCTCGTGTGGTCGGGGGTCGATACGCTCGCAGCGCTCGACGATTTTCACGCGGCGCCGTCCTGGGACAAACTCTACGACGGCCGAGACAAACAGCTCCGCACGAACGTGCTGCTCGGCGTGTCGTTCGGGCTCGGCGCGATCACGGGCGCGCTCGGATCGTACTGGCTCGCGGGGCGAAGTGGGGGCGAAGTCAAGGTCGGTCTCGCGCCGCCGGTGCTCGGGGGCCCGGGGTTCGTCCTGGCCACGGGGAGCTTCTGAATGCCGCGATCCATCGAGCGCATCGGCCCGTACGAGGTGATCGCCGAGCTCGCCTCCGGAGGCATGGCGACGACCTACCTCGCGCGAAAGACGGGCGAGGTCGGCTTCGAACGGCTCGTGGTGCTCAAGCGCGTGCACCCGCACTTGCTGAAGGAGCCGAACCTCCGGGACATGCTGGCCGACGAGGCCCGCGTCGCCGCGTCGATGCGGCACCCGAACGTCGTGCCGGTGGAGGACGTGGTCTCCGCGTCGGGGGAGCTCTGCCTCGTGATGCCGTACGTCGAGTCGCTCTCGCTCGGCGCGCTGCTCGAGGCGGCGCGGCGCGAAGGCGAGCGCCTGCCGCCCGACGTCGCGAGCCGGATCCTGCTCGACGTGCTCGCGGGGCTCGACGCGGCCCACGAGGCGAAGGACCTGCGCGGCGAGCCGCTCGAGCTCGTGCACCGCGACGTGAGCCCGCGGAACGTGCTGGTCGGCACGGACGGGCGCGCGAGGCTGATCGATTTCGGCGTGGCCAAGGCGGCGCGGCGGATCACGCAGACGCAGAGCGGGATCATGAAGGGGACGATCGCGTACATGGCGCCGGAGCAGCTCCGGCGACGCGAGCTGGATCGGCGCGCGGACGTGTTCGCCGCGGGCGTGGTGCTGCACGAGGCGATCACGGGCGAGCGGCTCTTCGACGGGCGCGACGAGGCGGACGTGCTGATCGGCGTGCTCGCCGACGAGATCCCGCGCCTCTCGGAGGCGGCCCTCGGCCTCTCGCCCGCGATCGACGAGGTGCTGGAGAGGGCGCTCTCGCGGGATCCGGAGGAGCGCTTCACCTCGGCCGCGGCCTTCGCAGAGGCGCTCGAGCGCGCGCTCTCGCCGGCGCCCGCGCGCGAGGTGGCCGCGCGGCTCGCGAGGCTCGGCGCGGCGGAGATCGAGCGGCGGCGGGAGGCGGTGCGCGTTTTTCTTGACGAACCAAGGGCCGAAGCCGAGGAGAGCGCCCCGCGCAGGCGAGCGTCTTCGCGGGCGCTCGTGGTGCTGGCCTCGGCGGCGCTCGCGGGGGGCGGGCTCCTCGCGGCGGGCGCCCTGCGAGGGGCCGCGCAAAGCCCACCGCGGGCCGAAGCGGGCCTCGTCTCGCGCGCGGCGGATGTGCAAAAGGCCGTAACGTTCGTCGCGACGAACGCGCCCCGCGTGGAGGCGAAGGGCCGAGCGGCGGGTGCGGCGAAGGCCGAGCCGCCTTCGAGGTCGCCGTCGGGATCGACGCGCGGAGGCCGCCGCGCTTCGCCCGCGCCGCGCTGGGATCTACACGCGAATCCGTATCGCGCGAGGGAGATCGGCGAAACGAGCCGGTGATGCAGGGAAAACGATTCGCTTGGCTCCTCCTCCTCGGCCTGTTCGGCTGCACGGTCTTCGACGGGCTCACGGTGCCCCCGGAGGCCACGGCGCTGCCCGGTTACCTCTCGATCGAGGAGGGGGCGCGGGCGTGTAGCCTCGTCTTTCGTTGTCCGCGGCTGTCGGAGGCGATCGCGCGCTCGATCGGCGTGCCGACGAGCGCGACGCGATACTCGATGTGCCTCGGATGGCTCTCGGGTCCGCTGCCGCCGGGCCGGTTCGGGATGGCGGCGCAGGCGAGCTTGCTCGGCTGCGTGAGCGAGGCAAACGGGTGCGAGGAGGCGCTCGCGTGCGCCTTCGTCGAGCCGCTCGGCGAGGGGGACACGCGTTGCGCGGGCGTGGCCGGGGACGTGTGCGCGTCCGCGGGGATGCTCGTCGATTGCGCGAGCCGCCACGCCGAGCGTTGCCCGAGCCCGCACTGGGGGGCCGGCAGCGAGTGCCGGCTCGGGCTCGCGAGCGAGGGGCGGTGCGCGCTGAGCGGGTGCCTGCCCGACGCGTCCGCGCCGCCGCGCTGCACGTCGGGGGTGTACGTGCGTTGTGACCCGGCGACGAACCTCAAGGTCGCGAAGGATTGCAACACCGTGGGGCTGACGTGCCCCGAGGGCGCCGAGGGGGCGGACGCGCAATGCGCGACCGAGGACGGGGTGTTCCCGTGCGACGAGCCGGGCGCGACGTCCTGCTCGCCCGACGAGGCGCGGGTGCGGGCCTGCGACGGCTCGCTCGCCTCGGAGTTCGATTGCGGGTCGATGGGCGCCCATTGCGTCGAGGAGGAGGCGGGCGCGCGCTGCGCGAGGCCCGTGGAGGCGTGCTCGCCGCTCGATCCCGACATCGACGTTTGTCAGGGTACCAAAATCTCGACCTGCGTGGGCGGATCGAGGGTCACGGTCGATTGCGCGACACTCGGGCTCTCGTGCGTGCCGCCGGACGGGACGTCGAGCGGTTTTTGCGGGTAGTCACGGCAGGCCGAGGATCTCCGCGGCCTCGGCGCGCCCTTCGGGCGTGACGAAGCTGCCGAGCAGGCGCGAGACGTCCCTGCCCACGAGGCTCGGCGCGAGCAGGTCGAGCGCCCGGAGGCGCGTGTCCTCGAAGGCGAAGCGATTCAGCAGATCACGCGCTTGCCCCACGGTGACGGCGCGGTCGCCGAAGACGTCCGCGAGGAAGGAGAGGCGAGCCCGCTCGTTGCGGAGCTCCTCCATGTCTGCGATCGCGGAGCGGAACTGGATCGCCGAGAGGGGTTGATCGAGGGCGGGCCCGCGGTCGTATCGATAGGCGCGCTGCGAGGGCGGGGGCGGGGCGCGCTCCACGACGGGCGCGCCGGACCGATCGAGGGAGAGGGCCACGAGGCCCGGCGTGGCCATGACCTGGCCCTGCCAAACCGTGCGACCTCCGCGGGTCATGACGACGCCGTAGGCGCGCCCCTCGGGGACGAACACGGTGCCGGGGCGCCCTTCGATCGAGCCGACCAGGGTGTCGCCGTCGTAGACCCAGGCGATCCCGCCGTAAGCCGGGGCGATGCGGAGCTCGGTATACGGGGCGAACTGGCCCATGTGGCGCCTCGGCGTGGGCGCCTGGCCATATTGCGGGCGCGGGGTCGAGCGACGGCCGTACGGCCGCTCCGCCGGGGGCGCCACCTGGACGGGTGGCCGCGTCTGCTCGGGCCCCCATTGCGCTTGCATCTGGGCCGGCGCCCTCATCTGCATTTTCCCGAGGAACGACGCATCGAGCGACGCATCGATCCCGACGTCCGCTCGTGCCTCCATCGCCGGCCCGAGCAGCGGTGCACAAAATGCCAGGATCGTCGCGTACTTCTTCATTTCGATGACCTCCACGCCACCATTGCGTCGGCAGCGACTCTTCGACGCGGCGCGCCGGCGACGATTCACGCCCGACGTAACGATTTCATCGCGGACGACAAGTCACCCCTCGCAATCGTGGATTCGCGGAGATCGCTGGAGGCTAGCGAGGCGGGCGGGGCGGCGCCGTGGGAGGCCGGGGGACGAGCGGGCTCTGATTGAGCATTTTCTCGACCTCTTGCAAGCTCTGCGGCACGACGATCTGCTTCTCCTGGCTCTTCTGGGGCCAGCCCTCGGCGCGGCACCAGTCGTAGTCGAGCTCCAGGCGGGAGCCGTCCACGAGCTCGATCTTGACGATGACGGTCGATTTGCACGCGTACACCGTGGCCGCGGCCTCGAACGAGGGCGGCTCTCCGCCGACGAGCTCGCGCTTCGAGATGTAGAAGACGGGGTTCAGGTCGTAGACGACGCGCTTGATCGAGTCCTTCTGTGCCTCGGGTACGTCGAGCGAGAGGACGACGTCGTAGATGGGCAAGGCGCGGACGCCGGGGCGCGTGATCACCTTCGCGCGGGGCGTCGGGCGCAATCCCTCGGGGACCTCGCCCTCCTCCTTCAGCACGACGCTCTCGGGCGCCTCGGGGGCGCGCGCGGCCCCGGCGACGGCAGGCGCCTCGGCCCGCTGGCTGCGCAGGTAGGCCTCGAGGTCTTTTTTGCGATCCTCGAGGCGGCGCGTCTCCTCCTCCAGCGCCTTGCGCGATTTTTCGACCTGCTCGAGCTTGCTCTGCCCCTCGGAGAGCCGCTGATCGAGCTCCTCCTTGGCCTTGCGCGCGTCGTAGAGCTCCATGTTCTTCTTCGCGATGTCGATCGCGAAATACACGACGATGAGCGCCGTCAGGAGGACGGGGACGATCGTGACGAGCATGCTCTGCTGGCGCCTCGTGCGCGCGCGCTCGTCGAGCGCCGAGAGCTCCGATTCCAGTTTCTCTTTTTCGTCGTCCATGCTCATGGCTCGCCCCTCAAATGAGCCGGTGGAATCGCTCGTCGAGCACCCGGACGAGCTCGTCGTCGCGGTGGCTCGCGCAGCGGTGGTAGCCGTCTTTCAAGAAATGCAGTTTGTCGATCGCCTCGCGATACGCCGCGAGCCGCATCGGCAGCCCGATCGAGCCCGCGAAGAGGAGCGCGAACCCGCCCGATACCGAGAGGACCGGGGGCAACATGCGGAAGAGATACGCCGCGAGCGCGATCCCGAGGACGACCGCGGCGCCGAGGCTCACGAGCTGCACGCGCAGCGTGGTGCGGTGCGAGTCGATCGCGCGCTCGAGGTGCTGGATCTTCACGGCGATGCGGCCCTTGCGCGTGAGGCTCGGCGGCGCGGGCTCCTCGGGCGGAGGCGGTTTGTCCTCGCGCGCCGGCCCCGACGAGACGGCCGCGTCCGCAGGGCCGAACCGCAGGGCCTGCGTGTCCTCGCCGCGGCCCGCGTCGGCCCATTCCATGGTCTGCGGGTCGTATTCGCGGCGAATGCGCCGGCCCCGCGTGGGGCCCTCGACGACGAGGATCTGATAAGCAATGGGCAGCGCCCACTCCTTGCGGCCGTATTCGGCGACGCCGGCGCTCGCCGCGGCGGCGATGGCCAGGAACCAGCCGTCGAGCTCGCGTACGTCGTGCCAATCGACGTGCTGGTGGCCGTGCAGCGCGAGGTGGAATCGCTCGCGCGCGAGCCAGCGCCGCATGCCGCCCGCGTCGGTCATGACGCTGTAATCGGTGCGCCCGATACCCACCGGGCTCTCCAGGTGGTGGTGGACGACCGCGATACGAAACAAGTTTTTTTCCCGCGTGCGCCGGAGCATCCCGTCGGCGTGGTCGCGCTGGCCGACCCCGACGGAGCCGTGGTCCTTCCGCGCGCTCGCCTCGAGCTCCTCGCAAGAGTTGAACGCGACGACCTCGACGCCGAGCTCCTCGAAGACGTGATGATCGACGCGCTGGTGCGGCGGCGTGCCCTCCACGAAGGGCGGGCGCGCGTCGCCGTAGACGCCGCCGCGGATGCGGTCGTAGAGGGCGTACCGGCTCGCAGGATCGCCGTCGCGCAGGACGTCGTGGTTGCCGGGCGCGATCACGATACGCGTGACCGGCAGGCCGAGGCCCTCGGCGAGGGCGCGGAGGAACGTGACCACGGGCTCGACGCCGGTTTCGCTGCCGCGGTCGAGCAGGTCGCCGGAGACGACGACGAGGTCGGGGGCGAGGCCCTCGTGGCGGAGGTCGTAGAGCAGGCTGCCGACGAGGCCGCGGCGGTTGTGGGGCGCGACGGCGAGCTCGGTGGCCTCGGTGTTCCAGTAGTGACCCCGCGCTTCGGCTGCACAGAAATGCAGGTCCGAGATGTGGAGCACGCAGAGCCTCGGCCCACCCGACGGCATGGAGCCCATGAAACGCGGGCCGGAGGCGGACGTCAAGGCCCCCTTCCCCCGGCGCCATCCGCAAGCGCAGCCGGCGATGAATGGCGGGAACCGGGGGCGCGCCTCGGTGTCCACGTCGAGCCTCGCCGCCGGATCCACGCATGGAAGACACCGTCCTCGCCTCGAAGCCGCTCGCCCCCTGGTTTTGCCACGCGCTCTCCCTGGCGGCGCATGTGCTCTTGCTCGGAGGGGCGGCGCTCGCCGGGTCGAGCCATTCGCCCGAGGACCTCGAAGCAGAGTTCGCGCCCGCGCGGCGATTGCTCGTGGCCGCGGTGCCTGGGGAAGTCGCGACGCAGGAGCGAGGCGGCGAGCGCAAGGTGAGTCACCCTGGCGAAGAGGATACGATGGGGCCGGCGCGCGACGACGCAAGACAACCGGCGCCGCCCGGGGAGCGCGCGGAGGCGATCAAAACGGAGCCGTATTACGCAGACGAGCTGCCCGCGGCCATGTACGATCCGTACCCGATCATGGGCGTGCGCCCGTCGGCCTGGTTCAACGGACTCGGCGTCGGCACGGGAGGAAAACGGGACGCGCAGGTCGACCGAGGCAATCGTCTCGATCCAGCGCCGCCGGCACAGCGCCGCGAGCGCGGCGAGGCGGACGCCACGAACCTCGCGGGCGGAGCGCCGAAGACGCGCGTTTGCCCGCCGGGCCGGGTGGGCGAACATGCCGTTTATTGTCGCAGGTCGTTCATGAACGCACGCTGAGCCAGCGCTCGGCGAGCTCGATCTCCTTCGACCGCGCTTCGTAACCCTCGAGCGGCGTCGTATACCCGTACGCGAGGAAGCTCGCCACGATCTTGCCGAGCGACGTGACGAGCGGCTCGTGGCGGAAGCCGAGCTCGGCCTCGGCCTTCGACGGATCCAGCATCGACATCCATTTGCTGCTGAAGGGCGAAATCTCGCGGACGGAGAGGCCCGCGGCGACGAGGTCCGAGGACGCGACGGCCGCGAACCTGGCCCGCGATCCGAGCATCCCCTGGAGCAGGCCGAGCAGCTCCACGAGGGAGGGCGTCTCCCGCTGCGAGACGTTGTACGCTTCGCCGAACGTCTGCTCGCGGCCGAGGATCTCCGCGAGGAACCGCGCGACCTCGCCCGCATACACGTGACGAACCGGGTGCGTCCCGCCGTCCGGGACGAGGACCGGGCCGCCGTCGACGAGGCGGAAGAGATAACGATCGAGCCGGCGAGAATGGTCACGCTCGCCGTTGACGACGGGGATACGGATACGCGTGGCGGGGAACCGCGATTTCTGGAAGGCCTCGACGAGCGCGTCCTCGCAGTCGCGTTTGCCCGTGCCGTATTCCCAGTTCCCGAGCTCTTCCTCGTCCGTGGGTCGCGGCATCACGGGGCCTTCGTAATCGCTCTCCCGCGAGGGCCGCGGGGCGCCCGCGCGCACGAGGTAGACCTGGCCCGTGCTGATGAACACGTAATGCCCCACGCGGCCGCCGAGCGCCTCCACCGCGCCGCGCGCGTCCTGCCCGTGATAGGCAGCAAAGTCGACCGCGGCGTCGAAGCTCCGGTTTTGCAGGAGCCGGGGCAGATCCGCCGTCGTGCGATCCCCCACGAGCCGCTCGATCCGCGGGCCAAAAGGATCGGGGATCGTGCCACGATTGAACAAGGTCACCCTGTGCCCGGCGGCGAGGAGCCGGTGCACGAGGAGCGGCCCGACGAACCGCGTCCCGCCAATCACGAGTACGTGCATGCCCCGGTTCTACCAGCGAAAGGCCCAGGCCGACAAACGGATCCGGGGCGGGAGGGTGGATCACCGTCGACCCACCCCTGCCACAATTTCGTCGCATTCACTCCACGACTCTTCCGCGGCGACGGCAGAGGAGCGCCAAACCGGGAGGATACGAAAAGGAGGTCTGGCGCGGCCCGTGGCCGCCACACCGGAGGAATTCATGCAAGCCCACGCCTCGTACGTCGATGCCCTCACGGGCGACGCCCCGCCCGAGCCCCGAGCAGACGCGCCCACGAACCCGCCCGAAACAAGCGAGATCGCCCAAGACAAACCCGCGGACGAGGGCGCGCCGTCCTTCGCGCGGACGCTGCTCGAAGGCAGGCAGGACGGCGCCACGCTGCGCGACGACGCGCAGAGGTTCGCCGCCGGGCTCGCGCTCTCGGCGCTTTATGGGCTCTCGATCGGCACGCGGGCCGGCGGGCTTTCGATCTTGAAGCACGCCGCCGCGGTGCCGCTCGCGCCGCTCGCGGTCGCAGGGCTCGGCGTGCCCGCGCTCTTCATCGTGCTCACGCTCTTCGACGCGCCGGTCGATCCGCCGGCCGCGGTGAAGGCAGCGGCGCGCGGGGCGGCGACGACGGGCCTCGTGCTCGGCGGCCTCGCGCCGGCGATGGCGCTCTTCGTGACGACGTCGAGCTCGCACGTCGGCGCGGGGGTCATGGCGGGTCTCGGCCTGATCCTCGCGGGGATCTTCGGGCTACGCGCGTTCCTCGGCGCCCTGGGTACGCCGCTCGGGCGCGCCTCTTCGGGCGTGCGGACGATGAGCGGATTTGCGCTCACGGGCTTCGCGGTCTTCGCGATCGCGCTGTCGGCGCGGGTCTGGTGGAGCACGCTGCCGATCTTCGGAGGTGACCTGTGAGCGCCCTCGTCCTCGCCCGCTTGCTGCGCGCGCCGGGGGAGATCGCCCGCGCTTGCCGCGACGATCACCCGGACGTTCGCGCCATCGCCTCGACCTCGCTCGCCTCGATCGCGCTCGGCGCGGCCGCGTTCGGCGGCGTGCTCGGCAGCTTCCGCGGCGGCGCGCAGATCCTCTACGGCGCGGTGAAGGTGCCGCTCGCCGTGCTCGCGACGCTCGCGCTCTCGGCGCCGGCGTTCCACGCGCTCGCCGCGGTGCTCGGCAGGCCCTGGCCGATGCGATCGATCGTGGCGCTCGCGCTCGCGTCAGCGGGCCGGTCGTCGCTCGTCTTGCTCGCGTTCGCGCCCGCGCTCTGGCTGATGCTCGACCTCGGGATGGGCTACCACACGGCGGCGCTCGTCGCGTCGGGTGCGTACGGCGTGGCCGGGTTCGCCGCGCTCTCGCTCCTCGTGCGTGGCCTCGGCGAGGGGAAGGGGCGGCTCACCACGGCGCTCGCGTTCATCGGCGTCTTCTTCGCGGTCGGCGGACAAACCGCGTGGATCCTCCGGCCGTACCTGGTCCGGCCGCGCACGCCGGACGTGCCCTTCCTGCGGGATCGCGAGGGCAGCTTCACCGAGGCCGTGCTGACGAGCCTGACGTCGGCGGCGATCTACAGCGACAGGCCGTATCAGATCGACGAGCGCCGGGAGATCGACTCGTTTGACGACAAACGGATGCGGTCGCGCGAGGTCGAGGAAGACTTCGTGGAGGAGGGCGGGCAATGAGCCTGCGGGATCTCTCGGTGCTCTATCTCGTCGCCGGGATCTGCTGCGCCGTGGCGATCTACCGATCGTCGCCCGCGGGAGGCTCACGCGCGGCGGTGTCGGCGGCGCTGGCCGTGCCGCTCTGGCCGCTCTGGGCGCCGATCGCGCTGACGGCGAAGCGCGCGGCGGACGTGCCGAAGGGCGCGGCGGGCGGCGCGCTCGCCCGGGTGAAGGCGGCGCTCGCGGAGGCGGTCGAAGCTTCGCGGGGCACGCCCCTCGCGAGCGTGCTGCCGGCGGAGGCCGCGGCGCGGATCGAGGCGGAGGTCGAGCGGCGCGTCGCGCGTCACGCCGAACTCGAGGCGCTGCTGCGCAAGGAGGCCTTCGACCTCGCGCGGGCCGAGGCGCGCGTGCGCGAGGTCGAGCGCGCCTCGGGATCGGGCCGCGCGCTCGCGACGGCGCGGCTCGATCTCGACAACGTCCGCCGCCTGTCTTCGCTCCGCGACCGGGACGCGCGCGCCCTGGAGGAGCTCTGCGCGCTCGCGGAGGCGCTGCGCACGCAGGTGACGGTGGCGCGCTTCAGCGGATCCTCCGCGGCGGACATCGGTGGTATCGTCTCCGAGGTGCAGGCGCGGGTCGAGGGCCTCGGCGCCGCCCTCGAAGCCGAAGAGAGCCTCCGCGCCGAGGAGCCGATCGAGACGTGAGCAAACACATCCTGGTCGTCGACGACGAGGCGCGTATCCGAGAGGTCCTGCAGTACGCGCTGCGCAAAGAGGGCTACGAGGTCTCTGCGGTCACGGACGGCCGCGAGGCGATCGAGGCCGTGGCGAAGGGCGGCATCGACCTCGTGATCCTCGACGTGATGTTGCCCGAGGTCGACGGCCTCTCCGCGTGCCGCCACATCCGCGCCGAGAGCCGCGTGCCGATCCTCTTCCTGTCCGCGCGCAGCGACGAGATCGATCGCGTGCTCGGCCTCGACCTCGGCGGCGACGACTACCTGACGAAGCCCTTCTCGGTGCGCGAGCTCGTGGCGCGCGTCAAAGCCCTGTTTCGCAGGCTCGAAGCGCCGGGCGAGCTGTCACGGAAAATCCTCGCGCACGGCCGGATCGAGGTCGACGTGGAGCGGCACGAGGCGCGGCTCGACGGCGCGCCGGTGGCGCTCACGGCGACGGAGCTCGGCTTGCTCGGCGCGCTGCTCGAGCGTCCGGGGATCGTCCTCTCGCGCAGCCAGCTCATGACGCGCGCCTACCGCTACGACAACCTCATCACCGAGCGCACGATCGACACACACGTCCGCAGGATCCGCGCGAAGTTCCGGGCTGCGGGCGGCGAGGATCCGATCACGACGGTGCACGGCGTCGGTTACAAGGTCGCCGGTGCGTAGGCTCGTCGTCCTGCTCGGCCGCATCCGCGTGCGGCTGCTCGTGGTGAACCTGCTCGCGCTCTTCGTACCGGCGATCGGGCTCGAGTTCGCGCGGATCCACGAGCGGGAGCTGCTCGACGCGCTCGAGCGCGACATGTCGAACCAGGCGACGCTCGTGCGATCGTTCGTCGAGCAGGACCTCCGCGCGGGCCGCGCGCTCGGGGATCCTTCCCACGAGAAGATCCTGGCGACGGCGGCGCAGCGGACGCGGACGCGGATCCGGATCGTGGACCAGGCCGGCGAGGTGGTGGCCGACTCTCACGCGGAGGGCCCGCCCGAGGGGCCGGAGCCGCCGCCGCCCTCGATGCTGCCGCGCTCGCGGGACGTGCGGCAGGTGCTCGACATGCGCGCCGGTCCCGGCGAGAGGTGGCCCGAGCTCGCGCAGCGCTTCGAGGTGCGCTCGGCGCTCGCGGGCAAGAAGGCGACACGCACGCGCGTGCGCGACCGCGACCCGGGCGTGATCCTCTTCCTCGCGGATCCGATCCGCGCGAGCGGCGTGGTGACGGGCGTGGTGTACGTGGCGCGATCGACGCAGCCCGTCCTGTTCGAGCTCTACCGCATCCGCGCGGGCCTCGGGCGCGTGCTCCTCGTCGCGCTGCTCGGCACGGGCCTCGTGACGCTCGTGCTCGCGTGGAGCATCTCGCGGCCCCTCGGCAGGCTCTCGCGCGCGGCCAAGCGTATCGCGGCGGGCGAGCGCGACGTCGTCGTGCCGATCGGCGGGGGCGGCGAGATCCGCGAGCTCGGCGAGTCGTTCGCGGCGATGAAAGAGCGGCTCGACGCGCGCATGCGGTACATCTCCGAGTTCGCGGCGGACGTGGCGCACGAGTTCAAGTCGCCGCTCACCTCGATCCGCGGCGCGGCGGAGCTGCTCGGCGAAGGCGCGAGCGACGATCCCGAGGCGCGCGCGCGGTTCTTGCGCAACATCGAGCTCGACGTGGAGCGGCTCGATCGTCTGGTCTCGCGCCTCCTCCAGCTCTCGCGCATCGAGGCCTCGGCCGAGCCGATGCGCGTCTGTGATCTCGAGGCGCTCGTCCAGGCCGCGAAGGATCGCGCCTCGGGGCCGGATCAGCCGGTGATCGTCGAATACGCGGCGAAAGCGAGGGAGATCGTCTGCCGCCCCCTGGACGTGGAGACCGCGATCGGCAACCTGCTCGACAACGCCGTGCGATTCTCGCCGCCGGCAGAGCCCGTGCGTCTCCGCGTCGAGGGAGGGCCGCCCGGACCCGTGGTCCGCATCTCCGTCATGGATCGTGGCCCCGGCGTCCCGCCGGCCATCTTGCCCCGCATCTTCGATCGATTCTTCACGACCGACGCGGATCGCGACGGCACGGGGCTCGGGCTCTCGATCGTGAAGAGCGTGGCCGACGCGCACGGAGGGCGCGTGCGCGTCGACAATCGCCCCGGCGAGGGGGTCACGTTCACGCTGGAGATTCCCTGCCGGCGCTAGGGGGTCATTTCGAGATGGAATCCACACACATGAAGGCATTCCCGGACGCCGAAGCGCGCGTCCTCGAGCGAAAAGGTTGTCCGCTGCATTTTTGGCTCGTCGGCGACGCCGACCGTCCGCTCCTCGTGCTCACCCACGGCGCGGGGCTCGATCATGGGATGTGGCGCGACAACGTCGCGGCGCTCGCCGAGCACCACCGCGTGCTCCTCTGGGACGTGCGCGGGCACGGGCTCTCGCGGCCGATGGGGACACGCTTCACGGTCGAGACGGCGATCGACGACATGGTGGCGCTCCTCGACGCGATCTCCGCGCCTCCGGCGATCTTCGTCGGGCAAAGCATGGGCGGCAACCTCTCGCAGGAGCTCGTCCGCAGGCACCCGGGCCGCGTGCGCGC
Organism: Polyangium spumosum; assembly: GCF_009649845.1. Lineage (NCBI taxonomy): Bacteria > Pseudomonadati > Myxococcota > Polyangiales > Polyangiaceae > Polyangium > Polyangium spumosum. The sequence continues at coordinate 12,129 of NZ_WJIE01000032.1, read as the reverse complement.
GCTCGTGCTCGTGGATTGCGCGTGCAACACCGCAGAGCTCACCCTCCTGGAGCGCTTCGGCGTGGCGATCACGCCCGCGATGCTCCAGCTCTATCCACTCGAAGCGCTGATCCGCCACAGCGCGCAGTCGATCACGTCCGTGGAGAGCGTACGTGTCTACTGCCGGGAGGCGATGCGGCGCCTCGAAAAGCTCGAGATGCGCGACGTGATGCTGGCGGCCCTCGGCTGCATGCGCGACGAGCCCGACTACCGTATCCCGAAGCCCTTCGTGCTCGTGCGCGGGGCCAAGAGCCGCGCCGGATCGATCGCCAGGCAAGGGCCCCCGTGGGCCCGACGCGAGCCTCTATGCCGCGGCGACGTGGTGATCGCAGACGCGAATCACTGCGTGAACATGGATGCCCCCGCGGCATTCAACGCGGCGGTGCTCTCCTTCCTCGCCGGCCTCTCGTGACGCGGGCGACGCCCGTCGGCACGAGAGGTCATTTCGAGACGACGATCCAGGTCAGCTCGTCGAGCCCCGCCCCGAGGTCGGTCGTCACGCGCGCGCCGTCGGCCTCCCCGGGGGCCGGCGCCGAGAGTTTGCCGTTGTATTCGCTGATGCTCCGAAAATACACCACGGTCCCGGCCGGGAGATCCGAGGGAGCCGACACGGCGATCGGCGACGCGCTCGTCGTCGCGAAGGGATACATCGCGTAGACCGCGACGACCTCCTCCGCGCCGAGCTCGGGCAGCGCGGGGACGTGCTGCGGCGAGACTCTCCGGGCCGCGACGTCGTACAAGGAGCCGCCGAGCGGCGGCTCCAGATCGGCGCGGTTCACGGTGAGCGTGAGGCCGTCGCCGACCTCCAGCGTCTGCGGATCGTCGCTCTTCGGGCCGAGGACGGCGCCCGCCGGCAAGCTCGGCGCGCAGAGCTCCCCCAGGTCGACGACGCTCGTATCGACGAACTGCAAGGGGAACATCGTCGCGGCGCGGCGCGGCGACGTCGTCGTCTCCTCGAACGATTTCACCACGTAATCGGCGGGCAGCTCCTCGTCGATGCCGAAGAAGAACCGCCCCTCCGCGTCCGCGTCGCTCGTGTAGCAGTTCTTGATGCTGCAACACACGACCTTCGCATAGGAAACAGGCACGCCCATTTCGTCCGCGAGCACGCCGGTCACGGCGGGGCCGCTCGGACCACCCCCGGAGCCGCCGCCTGCGCCCGCGCCACCGCCGCCCGCGCCCGTCGTTCCGCCGTTGCCGCCGCCGCAGGCGGCGAGCAGGGCGATCGTGGCGAACAGAAAAAGTCCGTGCCTCCGCATCGGGTCACTCCGCCAGCAATTGCTCGATGACCGCGGTCATCGCGTCCGGATCGTATTCGTGTGTCGCGTATCGGACGATGCCGGCCTTGTCGACGATCACGTCGACCGGGAACGGATTGGGCCCCGGGAAATTGGCCACGATACCGCCATACGTGCTCGCCGGCTCCTCGATCCCGAGCGGGAAGTCGACCTTGATGTTCGCGCTGTAGTTCTGCACGAGGCCGATCTGGTCCGTCGATTCCCTCGGGTTGAGGGCGACGACGTCGAGGCCCTTGTCGTTGTACGCGTTGTAGAACCGCTCCTGCACGTCCGGCAGGTGATTGGCGCAGACGGGGCAGAACGTGCCGAAATAGGTCAAGAGCAGCACCTTGCCCTGCGATTGCTCCGACGTCCACGTCGTGCCGTCGAGCATGGCGCCCGTCGTCGCGGGCAGCGGCGAGCCCACGCTCACGCCGGGCGGGTTGCCCACGAGATACACCTTGCGCACCGGGGCCGCCGGGTCGTCGGAGACGATATGCAGATACCCCACCTCCTCCTCCGCCTTCGACGCGGCGTACGTCACGGTGAGGTTCACCGTTTGTCCGGGCTCGATACGCGCCTGGCGCGGCTCGACGGTGAACGGCGCGCCGCTGATCCACGTGTCCACGACCGTGAGCGGCGCCGTGCCCTGGTTCGTGACCGGGACGGGCAGCGTCTTCGTCTCGCCCACGGCGACCGGACCAAAATCGGTGCGGGCCGCGGACTCCGGGAGGCGGAGGTTCGGGGCCAGGCGGTCGGGCTCGAGGCGGTACGAATACGGGTTCTCCCAGGTGCCGATGAAGACGTCCCGCTCCCGCGCGGCGACGCCGAAGATACGCATCGTGGGCAGCTCGCGGTTCGGGTCCTCGTATTCGAACGGCCGCGGGATACGCACCGCCGCGACGAACGCGGGCGCCTCCGGCTTCGAGACGTCGTAGACCCGCACGTCGTTCCACGCGGCCACGAACACGCGATTGTCGGCGAACGCCACGCGCAGCGCGGTCCCGGGCATCTCCGCCCGGCCGACCACCGTCGGCTTCGTGGGATCGGCGATATCGACGACGGCCACGCCCGCGGATCCTGCCGCCACATACGCGTGATTCCCATTCACGACCACGCCCCTCGCCTGTCCGCCCGTGGGCACGCGGCCGAGCTCGACGGGCTTCGTCGGGTCCGTCGCGTCGACGATCACGAGGCCGTCCACGCCGTCGCCGACGAAGACGTGATTGCCGCGCGCGGCCACGCCCCACGCATTCGTGAACCCGCCCAGGCTGCCGACGCGGGAAAACCCGGCCTGGGCATCGTATTTGTAGACCCCGAGGCCACTCCCGTGCAGGCCGACGAAGATGTGATGGTTCGCGACGTCGACGCCCTCGTAGCTCACGCCCGGCTCCTGCAGGACGGGGAGCTGCACGGGCGCCTCGGGATCGGTGATGTCCCAGCCGCTGAGGAACGCGGGGTTCCGGATGTTGCCGAGGTGCGTGGTGAAGACGAGGTGATCGTCCCAGGCGAGGTGCTTGCAGCCGGGCTGGCGCGAATCACCGGGGATCGTGTGCTTGAGGCCGACCGCGAGCTTGTCCATGTCCGCGGCGTCGGTCGCGTCGATCACGTTGAACGTGTAGCTGCAATTGAGCAGCAGGCCGTCCTCGCGGATGCGGACCTCGTCCGTGTGGCTTCCGACCTCGTGCAGGTTCTGGAGCTGCACGAGCGGGCTCATGAATTGGCCGGGCTCGAGCGCGGTCGAGACGCAGACGCCGTCTTTTGCTTCCGTGCCGGGTCCGCAGGTGAGGCCCGGATCGGTCTCTGCCGGCACGCACGCGCCGCCTTGCGCCTTCGTGCCGGGTCCGCAGGTGAGGCCACCGCCGTCGCTCCCGCACCCCGCCGAGGCGAGCACGAGCGCCGCGGGGAAAAAGCACCACACCAGGGTGTTTTTTTGCAGCTTCATCATCGTCATCTCCAGATCGTGAAAGAAGTGGGCGTGTGATCGGCAGCAACAAACGTGCCCCCGGGACAGTGTATCGAAATGCGCGCGTTCGTGGTGACCTCCTCTGTCGGCGCAGGCGCGTGCCCCCTGGCATCGGAGGCGAAATGCGGCACACGATGTGCCCATCGTGGCAGCGTCGGAGGGCGACGCGAGAGCGACGTGGGGTTCGTTCCCACAGGAGCCCTTGACGCCGGCTCGTTCCTTCATTGAGGTAGCTCGGCTCTTCGCTTGCCGAGGCTCTCGGGATATGCGCCTCGGCGCAGGCGTCGGGCGAGACATCGCGAACCGGTGGGAGCGAAGAATCGCGCATGACGAGGCTAACGCGGCACTTTGGGGTGGCGCTCGTGCTCGGCCTGGGATCGTTCGGATCCATGGGCTGCGAGCTGATCGCAGCGGTCGATCGAGACCAGATTCCGCAAGGAGAAGGCGGCGCCGGAGGCGGGACCGGCGGCATGGGCGGCCAAGGGGGCCAAGGTGGCCAAGGCGGCGTGGGGGGCCAAGGCGGCGCAGGCGGCGCGGGCGGCCAAGGCGGCGCAGGCGGCGCAGGCGGCATCGGCGGCGCAGGCGGCGCAGGCGGCGCAGGCGGCATCGGCGGCGCAGGCGGCGCAGGCGGCGCGGGCGGCTCGATGGACGTGTGCGGCGACGGCCTGATCAGCGGCGCCGAGGCCTGCGACGACGGCAACACCGCCGCGGGCGACGGCTGCGACGCCTCGTGCGCCGAAGAGGCCGGCTTCATGTGCGCGGGTGAGCCCAGCGCCTGCACCACCACGTGCGGCGACGGCATCGTCGCGGGCATGGAGACCTGCGACGACGGGAACACCACCGCGGGCGACGGCTGCAGCGACGTCTGCGGCGCGGAGCTCGGCTACACCTGCACCGGCGCGCCGAGCGCCTGCGCGACGACCTGCGGCGACGGCATCCAGGCCGGCGCCGAGGCGTGCGACGACGGCAACACCGAGAGCCTCGACGGCTGCAGCGCGACGTGTGTCGTCGACGCGTTCACCGAGGCCGAGCCGAACAACGACGCCGGCGCGGCGAACGGCCCCTTCTCGCCGGCCGTCCTCGTCGCGGGCTCGATCAGCCCCGGCAGCGACGCCGACTGGTACGAGATCACCGTGCCCGCCACGGTCGACCTGCACGTCGAGACCTTCGACGCGCAGGGCCCCACGACCTGCCTGAACATCGACACCCTCGTCACGCTCTACGCGGCCGACGGCACGACGGTCATCGCCTCGAACGAGGACGACGGCACGAACGCGTGCTCGCGCCTCGACGCCGCGACGAGCCCCGCGGTGCGGCACCTCCCGGCGGGCACGTATCACGTGAAGGTCGAGGAGAGCGGCAACGACAAGTCGATCCCCGCCTACACGCTCGTCGTCTCGTACGACGCGCTCTGCGGCGACGGCGTCGTGAGCGGCGCCGAGGAGTGCGACGGCGGCGCGGGCTGCTCGGCGACCTGTGATCGCGACCCGGTCTGCGGCGACGGCTTCATCGACGCGCCCGAGACCTGCGACGACGGCAACACGATGGACGGCGACACGTGCAGCTCGACCTGCGAGACGTCGATCCTCATGGAGACGGAGCCGAACGACGTGGCCGCGCAGGCCTCCGGCGCGTTCGCCCCGCCCGCGCTTTACCAGGGCGCGATCAGCCCGGCCGCGGACGTCGACTTCTACGCGATCCAGCTCGACCAGACGAGTGACCTCGTGGTCGAGTCCTTCGACGTGAACGGCCCCGGCTCGTGCGTCGGCGTCGACACGCTCCTGCGCCTCTACGGCACCGACGGCACGACGATGTTGCTCGAGCGTGACCTCGGCGGCCTCGGCGCCTGCGGCAAGATCGACGCGACGAAGCCCGGCGACGCCGCGGCGGCGCACCTGCCGGCGGGCACGTATTACGTCTCGGTCGAGGACTTCCTGCGGAACGACGAGATCCCCGGTTATCGCCTGCAGGTCACGCTCGCCGCGCGTTGCGGCGACGGCAAGGTCGAGGGCGCCGAGGCGTGTGACGGCGACGCGAACTGCTCGGCCACGTGTGATCGCATCGCGGTGTGTGGCGACGGCACGATCGACGCGCCCGAGACCTGCGACGACGGCAACACGATGCCCGGCGACGGCTGCGACGCCGCCTGCATGAAGGAGTCGACGCCGGAGGTCGAGCCAAACGACACCTCTGCCACGGCGAACGGGCCCTTCACGCCCTACGCGATCACGAGCGGCGCGATCGATCCGGGCAGCGACCTCGACTGGTACAGCTTCACGCTGAGCGCCACGTCGGACATCCGCCTCGAGACCTACGACGCGAACGGCCCTGGCTCCTGCGCGATGCCGCTCGACACGGTGCTCACGCTCTACGGCCCCGACGGCGCGACCGAGCTCGCGACGGCGGACGACGGCGGCATCAACATCTGCTCGCGTATCTCCTGGAAGACCCAGGACGGCGCGCGGCACCTCGCGCCGGGCACGTACTTCGTGAAGGTCGAGGACTTCGAGAACGACACCGTCATCCCCGGCTACCTGCTCGAGTTCGCCGTCGAAGCCGTCTGCGGCGACGGCGTCGTCGAGGGCAGCGAGGAGTGCGACGGCGGCGCGAGCTGCGGGCCGACCTGTGATCGTATCCCCGTCTGCGGCGACGGTTACGTCGACGAAATGGAGGCCTGCGACGACGGCAACACGATGTCCGGCGATGGATGCAGCGACCTCTGCGCGCTCGAGGCGCTGGTCGAGATCGAGCCCAACGGCACGACGGCCGAGGCCGACGTCGCCCCCGTGATCCTCACGGGCTCGAGCTTCGTGACGGGCGTGATCCCTGCGGCCGGCGACGTCGACGTCTTCCGCCTCGACCTCGCGTCGGACGAGGTGCTCGTGCTCGAGACGTTGAACGACACGGGCATCGGCTGCGGCTTCAGCTCGACGCTCCGCCTGCTCGACGCGACGGGCGCGCAGATCGAGACGGACAACGTGAGCGGCGAGGGCGCCTGCTCGGCGCTGACGATGAACCTCGCCGCGGGCACGTATTACGTCTCGGTCGAGGAGACGAACAACGACGGGACGATCGCCGGGTACATGCTCCGGGCGAAGGTGCTCATGGAGGGCGGGCCGGAGTCCGAGCCAAACGACCAGCTCGCCGACGCCGACATGGCGAGCGGCTGGGACACGGTGGTCTCGGCCTCGCACCCGACCTTCGACGATTACGATTATTTCGAGGTGACGGTGCCGGACGGCAAGTCGCTGCGCGCCGAGATCATCGAGGGCTCGGCCGCGGAGTCGTGCGCGACCGGGGCCGACCCCATCGACAGCTACCTGACGTTCTTCGACGCGGCGGGCGTGGAGCTCGGCGGCGACGACGACGGCGGCCGCGGGTATTGCTCGGTGATCGACGGCCTCGGCGCGACGCCGACCCACGCATTCGCGAGCAACCTGACGGGCGGGAAGTATTACCTGCTCCTGCAGGCCGCGCCGTTCTCGCGCAACCCGGGCAACCCGGTGGCGGTGTTCGATTACAAGCTCGCGGTGACGATTCGATAACCTTCACCCGTCGGAAACTCCCTCCCTCTCCACCGTGTGGAGAGGGAGGGTTGGGGTGGGTGAGGCCTAACGCTTCCGCCGACGCGCGAAGAGCGCGCCCAGGGCCACGAGGGCCACGAGGCCGCGTCCGCTGCCCTCGACAGGTCCAGCCGCTGCGCTGCAACTGGCATCCGGCACCGAGCCGCCGCCGCTGCCGCCGGCGCCGCCGCTGCCGCCCGTCCCGCCCATTCCGCCGGCAGCGACCATTCCACCGTCGCCGCCCATTCCACCACTGCCGGCCATTCCGCCGCTGCCGCCGCTGCCGCCGCTGCCGCCCATTCCGCCGCCGCTGCCGCCGCTGCCGCCCATTCCGCCGCCGCTGCCGCCGCTGCCGCCGCTGCCGCCCATTCCGCCGCCGCCGCCGCTGCCGCCGCTGCCGCCCATTCCGCCGCCGCTGCCGCCGCTGCCGCCGCTGCCGCCCATTCCGCCGCCGCCGCCGCCGCCGCCCATTCCGCCGCCGCCGCCCATTCCCCCGCCGCCGCCTGCGCCCCCGCTGCCATCCGGGGTCACGCCGCCCTCGTAAATCTCCCCGCTTTCATGGGCCTGCGGGTCGCCGTCTCCGGACGAGCAGCCTCCCATCAGCCCCCCGAAGACCATGACCCGATTGCCCTCGAGCAACACGGAGTGCGGGTCGCGGCGCGTCCTGATCATGGAGGACACCATCGACCAGCCATTCGTCGCGGGGTTGTACACCGCGGCGCTCCTCATGTCGCACATGTTGCCGCCGGTCGCCTCCCTGCCGCCCGCGATGAGCACCAATCCGTTGCCGAGCAACGCCGCCGTGTGATCGCGGCGCGGCACGTCCAGGGCGCCGGTCACCGTCCAGTCGTTCGTCGCCGGATCGTAGACCTGCCCGTGCGGGATGTTCGCCGCGCCCACGACGAGCACCCGGCCATCTCCGAGCAGCGTCGCCGTGAATTCGCTGGGCGGCATCAACAAGGCCTGCGTCGGCGCCCAGCCGTTCGTGATCGGGTCGTACCGATCCGCGCCCTCCCCGCTCACCACGAGCACGCTGCCGTCGAACAACCTCGTCGCCTTGTGCCCGGCGTGCCCGTACGTCAGCGTCCCGGCCGGGGAGAACATACCCGTGGCCGGGTCGTAGAGCTCCGCCGTCGTCGGGTTGCCCGCGCCGCCCGTCACGAGCACCTTGCCGCTCGAGAGGACGACCGCCGAATGCCCCGAGCGCGCCATACCGAGCGAGCCCGTCGCCATCCACGTCTTCGTCGCCGGATCGTACACCTCGGCCGCCGCCGTCCCGCCGCCCGCGACGAGGATCCTGTCGTCGGGCAGCCCCACGAGCGCGAGGCCCGTATCGTGGTGCGCGACCATGCTGCCGGCCGGGGACCACGTATCAGTCGCCGGATCGTACGCCTCGGCCGACGACGGGGCATTCCCACCCACGACGAGGATCTCACCCGTCGCGACCCGGATCGCCGCGGCCTTGCGGCGGACCACGGAGAGCGGCGCGACCTCGCTCCACATGTTCGTCGCCGGATCGTAGATGTTCGTCGACAGCGTCTCGTTCCAGTCGTTATCGAGCCCGCCCGCCACGAGCACGCGGCCGTCGGCGAGCTCGGCCCACGCGCCTTCGAGCCGCGCGACGGGCATGTTCCCGGTCTGCGTCCACGCGGATAGGCAGCCGACCGGTGCGTCTCCGACACACGCGCCCGCCTCGCAGACCCCATTCGCCGTGCAGCCGTTCGCGCTCCCGCAAATGGCCCCGCTCATCGGGGTACACGTGCCGTCCGCGAACGCGCCCGCGCTCACCGAGCACGCGTCACACGAGCCCGCGTCACACGCCGCATTGCAGCAGACGCCGTCGACGCAGAAGCCGCTCGCGCATTCGCCTGCGAACAGACACGCGTCGCCCTGGGCCTCGAGCGTGAGCAATTCGACGCTCGTGCTCCCGCCGCCGGTCACGAGCACCCGCCCGTCCGCGAGCTCGGTGGCCCTGTGCCCGCTCCGGTTCGCATTCAGGAACTTGCCGAGTGACCATGTCCCGGTCGCCGGATCGTAGAGCTCCACGACCGCGCCGCCACCCGCGACCAGCACCCGCCCGTCGGCGAGCGGCGTGGCCGTGTGCTTGTAATGGGTGACGTGCATCCCCGCCGTGTTCGTCCAGGTATTGGTCGCGGGATCGTAGAGCGTCGCGCTGCGGTTCGTGGACGTGAACCCCTCGCCCCCGTAATCGGTGTAGCCGCCGGTGACGAGCACCTTGCCATTGCCGAGCAACGTCGCGGTATGCCCTTCGCGGTTCTGGATCGAGCCCGCCGAGCTCCACGTGTTCGTCGCGGGATCGTAGAGCTCGGCGGTGCTGATGGGCTCGTCGAAGACATCCGCGCCGGCCACCACGAGGACCTTCCCGTTCGCCAGGAGCGTCGCGGTATGGAAGCCGCGGGCCTTCACCATCGACGCCGTGTCGGTCCACGTGTTCGCGGCGGGATCGTAGAGCTCGGACCCGGTGATCGCCGCGTCGTCCACCTGGATGCCGGCGGCCACGAAGATTTTCCCATCCGGCAAGAGCGTCGCGGTATGCGCCGAGCGTGGCGTGTTCAGCGGCGCGCGGGCCGTCCACGTATTCGTGGCGGGGTCGTACACCTCGACGGCGCCGGTCCCTCCGCCGACCACGAGGACCTTGCCATCGGGCAGGAGCGTCGCCGTGTGGTTCGTGTGCGCCGTGCTCATCGGGGCGACGAGCGTCCACGTATTCGTGGCGGGGTCGTACACCTCGGCGGAGGCATTCCCGCCGCCGGCCGCGAGGACCTTGCCGTCGGACAGGCGCGTCGCCGTGTGCCCGCTCCGCGAGACGTTCATCGCCGGGGCATTGTCCCAGCGCGGCGCCGTCAGCGCGGAGACGGCCGCGCCGAGGTCGAGCGATTTCGCGCGATTCGGCGTGGCATCGGCGCCATTACATCCGAGCGCGGAGACGAGGGGCAATAGGAAAATACCAGGGAGGAGATGCTGGAGAAAAGTTCTGGTGCGCATGCTGCCACCCTATCGACGCCCCCACCTCGAATGTCAAGGGAAAGCCGGTCCGGGCAGAATTTCGTCGCATTCCCGGCCCTCGACGCTCGTGGACGGCGGAGGCGTGCTGAACGAGGGGAGCCATTTCGTGCGAGGAAAGGACGGCGCCTGGAGCGAAGCGACGACGACCGAGCTACCGCAGACGCCGTCCTCGGCGCCGAGGTGCCCCCGGGGTGGCGAATGCGATACAGGTGGCGGCGATGATCGTGCCCTGACGCCGCCGCGCCTTGCCTCTTCCACCGACTTCAGGCCTGTGGCATGGTGCGCCCTCTGGGTGTGGAGACCCATGTTACTGTCGGACAACAACATCAAGAGTGAGCTCAGCTACGCGTACCTGCACGCCATCGCGGCACGTGCCGGGTTCGCGTGCGAGGTCACCGGCCGCCACAGCGACGGCGCAGGGGTCGATGCCGTCCTGCGAGCAAAAGAGCGCTTCTTTCCCGACTCCGTCTACACGAACTTCACGGCGGACGTTCAGCTCAAATCGACGAGCCGCGAACCCGTCGACGAGAAGGACCACTACTCGTTCGCCATGAGCGTGAGGCACTACGACAAGGCACGCTCGACGGAGACGGCGGCGCCTGTCATCGTGGTCGTCCTATTTTTGCCCGAGGACGCGGCAGACTGGCTGATTCATTCCGAGGATTCGTTGATTACCAAGCGGTGCGCCTACTGGGTCAGCTTGTACGGCGCACCGCCCAGCGCCAACGCGACCGCGCAGACAGTGTATGTTCCGAAGTCGAACTGCCTCTCCGTCGATGCACTTCGGGCGTTGATGGGTCGCTTCTCCCGACAGGAAAGGATCCTCTATGCGTCCCCATGAGCTATCCAAGGAGCTCGTCGAGCGGGTCGACAAGCTGGACCTCCTCCGGTATGCGCGAAGGAACGGCTGGGAGCAGGAGCGCGTGGTGCCTCGTCAATTCGTGGTTCTCAAGCGACCGCAGGACGACCTCGACCAGCTCCTCATCCCCGACAATCCTCGGGCCAACGATTATGCAGAGCGCGTCGCCGAGGCCATCGTCCACCTCGCCGAGAAGGAGCGACGCGATCCGGCGCACGTTCTGAACGCGCTGCTCTTCCCTCCATCCGACGTCATCCGCTTCAACGTGGCGGGATACGACGCATCTCGAGGTGACCTTTCGTTCAACGAAGCCAACCGGATGTTGAACGGGATCCGGCGCTCGATCCTGTCCGCGGCTTGTAGCGTCATCAAACCGCAGCCGTTTCATCCGAGGCTCGAACGCCGTGAGGCCGATCAGCTCGTGAAGGGTTGCCGATTGCGGCAGACGGAGTTCGGCAGCTTTACTTTCGTGCTGGCGTGTCCCCTCGACGCCGTGGAGGCGCCGCGAGGATCATCCGATGAAGTGCCGTTCTCGCGACGTGCGACGGATCTCTTCATCCGCTCCGTTGCGTACATCTCCTCTGCCGCGGAAGACGACGCTGCACCAAGGCATCTCGAAGAGGCCCGCGGAGGACTCAGCGCGAATCTCTGCGAAGGTCTCCTCGAGATGCAGCCCGAGGACGAGCGGGCGACGTTATCGATCGGGGTCGAATGGGAGTGGAGATATGGCCACCCCACGGATCTCGGCGACTTGCGTCCGATCCGCCTGCATCGCGGGCACTTCGACTTCGTCGCCAAGCTCGGGCAGGAACTCCGGCCGAGACCGGAACAGCAGAGGCCCGCGGGCCATTACTGTCGCGTCGAGGCGCTGCACGGCGCTTACGAAAATGGAGCGATGCAAGGCGAAGTCGTGCTCGCCCTCCTCTCCGAGGAAGAGACGCTTCGAAACGTCCACGCAGAGCTGCCGCCAGCGTACTATGCAGTGGCCGTGGATGCGCACAAAGCGAATCAGCTGGTCTGGTGCAACGGCATTCTGCTGCGTGGTCGGAGATCGCACAACCTGAGCTCCGTGACGGAGTTCCGCCCCGCCCGCTGACCGAGCAGACGTTGACCGGTAGCTCGGGCGAGCTCTCCCTTCCCCGTTCATCGACGCCCCGAACCTCCTTCGAGACGCCCCCCCGCCGTACATCGACGCCCCCGACCTCTACATCGACGCCCCCGAGCTCCTTCGAGACGTCGCCTTCCCGTACATCGACGCCCCGAACCTCCTTCGAGACGCCCCGGTACAGACCGGCTACCTGGGTGACAGGGTAGACCGGGAGCCTGGGTGACAGTTAGTTGCCCCACGGTCGACAGGTCTGGCGAGACCTGGGCATGCCCTGGAGGGAGAGCCGTGTC